>CAYRSH010000021.1:0-25196 GCA_964426895.1 uncultured bacterium | reverse complement strand
TATCCCGATGAAAAGGCAATGGAGGTATGGGTTTTAAACGAAGGCGGAAAGTATGAACTTTACTCCTTTGCAGAAAAGGAGGGTAAGGTTAAAAGCAAGGTTTTAGAAGGCTTAGAGGTTGATTTAAAAGAGGTGTTTTAATATCAAAATCCCTTCAACCTTATAATTTTCGCCCGTGAAATCAAAGGAAATTAGAAAGGTTTTTTTGGAGTTTTTTAAAGAAAGAGGGCATACCATTGTTCCGTCCTCTCCATTATTACCACCGGATCCCACGCTTTTATTTACAAATGCTGGGATGAACCAGTTTAAACCCTATTTTCTCGGGGAGATGGAACCCCCTTTCAAAAGGGCCGCATCCGTACAAAAGTGTTTAAGGGCGGGTGGAAAGCATAACGACCTGGATAATGTGGGATTTACGAGGAGACACCACACATTTTTTGAAATGCTTGGTAATTTCAGTTTTGGGGATTACTTTAAAAGGGAAGCCATTGCTTGGGCTTGGGAACTTTTAACGGAAGTTTTCAAAATCCCCAAGGATAGGTTATGGATAACCGTATACGAGGAAGATGAGGAGGCTTATAGCATTTGGAGGGATGAGGTTGGAGTAAGCCCCGATAGAATCGTAAAAATGGGTGCCAAGGATAACTTTTGGGAAATGGGTGATGTCGGCCCATGCGGACCATCTTCCGAAATAATTTACGATTTGGGAGAAGAAGCCGATCCAAATCAAAAAACCCCAAAGGATGAAGGTGAGAGGTTTTTGGAGTTGTGGAATCTCGTTTTTATGCAGTTTAACCGCAAAGCGGATGGCACTTTGGAACCTTTACCCAAAAAGAACATAGATACCGGTATGGGTTTGGAAAGAATAGCCTCGGTTTTACAGGGTACATATTCCAACTATGAAACGGATCTGTTTATGCCCATAATAAACTTTATAGAGGATATAACAGGGGTTAAATACACATATGAAACCGGAGCACCTCATAGGGTTATAGCCGACCATACAAGGGCATTAGTCTTTGCAATATCCGACGGTATATACCCTTCAAACTTCGGCAGGGGTTATGTTTTGAGGAGGATTTTGAGGAGGGCTTACAGGTTTGCCCAAAAGTTAAATATAGCGGAGCCAATAATTTATAAGGTGGCAGATGTTGTAGCGGATATTATGGGGGATGTGTATCCCGAGGTAAGGGAAAATATCAAAACGACCAAGGAGATTATTAAAAACGAAGAGGAAAGGTTTTTGAATACACTCGGTAGGGCTATTCCGGCTTTAATTGAAAGCCTTGAAAACGCAAAGGAAAGGGGTATATTGGACGGTAAGACGGCTTTCACCCTATATGACACATATGGGATACCACAGGACATGATAGACGACTGGGCAACAACCTATAAAATAAAAATTGACTGGCAAGGATTTTGGGGGGAGATGGAAAAAGCAAAGGAAAGGTCAAGGGAAAGCGCGAAGTTTAAACTCTTAATACCCGAATGGTTAAAAGTTTCCGAGGATTACACGGGTTCAAAGTTTGTTGGGTATGATAACTTGCGATGGAAATCTCGGGTGGCAAAAATCGGGAAAATAAACAATATGGATGCATTGGTATGTTTTGAAACACCTTTTTATCCGGAAGGTGGAGGGCAGGTAGGTGATGTGGGGATTATTAAGGGCAACGGTTGGGAATTTGGGGTTGAGGATACGAAAAGGATAGGAATGGATATAATACATTACGGGAAATTAAAGGGAAGCGTCAATATCGGGGATGAATGTGATCTCTTAGTTTCCGAAAAGGAAAGAAATGCCGCGAGAAGGGCGCATACTTCAACACATCTTCTTCACGCATCTTTAAGGGCTATTTTGGGTCATCATGTAAGGCAGCAGGGTTCTTTGGTTGAAAGGGAGAGGTTGAGGTTTGACTTTTCCCACCCAAAACCCTTATCCGAAGAGGAAATAAAGGAAATTGAAAGGTTGGTAAATGAGAAAATAAGAGAAAATATCCCGGTTTCACAGGAGTATAAACCTTATAGGGAGGCGGTAAAAGAGGGTGCCATTGCCATTTTTGAGGAAAAATACGGCGAAATAGTTAGGGTTATAACCATTGGAGATTTCTCAAAGGAACTGTGCGGGGGAACGCATGTTGGTAGGACGGGGGATATTGGGGTTTTTATCATAACAAAAGAGGAAAGCGTGTCAGCCGGAACGAGGAGAATAGAGGCATTGGTTGGTGAGAGGGCTTTAAGGTATATCCAAGAACAGAGGGATATATTAAAGACTTCGGCCGGATTACTCAACACGGGTATAAATGATTTGCCGAAGGTGATTAACAAACGCTTGGAGGAGTATAAGCAACTTGAAGGGGAACTCAATTCAATTTATGATAAACTTGCGGAAATATATGCCGAAAGGGTTAAAGTTATGGATAAGGGGGAATTTAAGGTTATATACGGAATTGCGCCATTACCAAAGGATGCCCTTAGAAGGGTTGGGGATAAGGTATCGGAGCCCTCTGGAATAACCATTCTCGTATCGGAACATCCAAAGGATAGGGGTTTTATACATATCAGAATAGGGAACGGATTAAACGGGAAAGTTTCGGCAAAGGAGATAATTTCAAAGATAACAAAGGATTTGGGAGGAGGAGGGGGTGGAAGCGATGTTAAAGCCGAGGGGAAAATAAAGGATATTAAAGGGCTTGAAGAGGCTTTGAAGGGTGTGATATGATAGTTTATGGTAGGCGTGTAATATATGAGATGTTGAAGAGCGGATTTAAACCAAAGGTTATATACTTACAAAAGGGAGCAAAGTTTGAGGATAAACTTTTGGAAATGATAGCGGGTTTAAACGCAGTTATGGTTTCACAAAAGGAGATAAATTCCTTAACCTCAACAAGGGATCACCAAGGTATTGCGGCTGATATAGGGGAGTTCATAACCTATGATAGAAAGGAGATAATAAACGAATCCATAAGAAAAAACAAACCCGTTCTCGTATTAGACCACTTACAGGATGTTAGAAATGTTGGGGCATTGATAAGGAGTGCGGAAGCATTTGGGTTTATCGGTGTGGTAATATCATCCCATAGGGCCGCGCCCATTACCCCAACCGTTGTAAAAACCTCCGCAGGTGCGATATTTCATATAAAGGTTAGCATATACAACACTTCAAGGTTTATAAGGGAGTATAAAAGGGCGGGTGGATGGAGTATTGCTTTGGACTTGGACGGTGTGGATATAAGGAAGGTCAAAAATGTAAAACCCTTTGCCCTTGTAGTGGGTGGTGAGGGAGAGGGAATATCGGAAATTATAAAGAAACAGGCGGATATAGTGGTGAAAATCCCCATGTTTGGGAATATAGAATCCCTTAACGCATCCGTGGCCGGAGGTATAGCAATGTTTTTATTAAGTGCGCTATGAAAGATAGATATTTGGAAATCCTACAAAGGTTTAAAGAATTGGAGAAAAAATTGTCGCAAACTACGGATTTTTCAAGTCCAGAATTTTCTAAGATTTTGGAAGAGTATAGGAATTTGAAAGGTGTATCGGAATTAATAGAGGATTTAATGAAAACGGAGGAAGATATATCGGCATTAGAAGAAATACTCCGAGAAACCGCGGATCCCGATTTCCAAGCGGAACTTGAAAGATTAAAAGAAAAGGCCAAGAAATTGGACGAGGAAATTACCTTAAGACTTATACCGAGAGATCCGAGAGATATAGGGAATGCAATACTTGAAATAAGAGCCGGTGTAGGAGGGGAAGAGGCGGCATTATTCGCAAGGGATTTGGCGAGGATGTATATAAGGTTTGCCGAAAGAAAGGGTTGGAAGGTGTCAATAACGGACTTTACCGAAAGCGAAATGGGGGGTTATAAAGAAGTGGTTTTACTTGTGGAAGGTAAGGGTGCTTATGGTCTGTTAAAGTTTGAGGGGGGTGTTCATAGGGTTCAAAGGGTTCCAATTACAGAATCATCGGGAAGGATACACACATCCGCGGCATCCGTGGCGGTTTTACCGGAATTTGAGGATGTGAAAATAGAAATAAAACCGGAGGATTTGAAAATAGAAACTTTTAGGGCCGGTGGTGCGGGTGGGCAGTATGTTAATAGAACGGAATCGGCGGTCAGGGTTACGCATATACCCACGGGTATAGTCGTGAGTTGTCAAGATGAGAGATCCCAACACCAAAATAGGGAAAAGGCTTTGAGGATATTAAAGGTAAGGCTAAAGGAATATTTTGAAAAGCAGCAGGATGAAAAGATCCGGAGTTTGAGAAAAATTTATGTTGGAACGGGTGATAGGAGTGAAAAGATAAGGACATACAACTTTCCACAAAACAGGGTTACGGATCACAGGATAAACCTAACCGTTTATAACCTTGAAGCGGTGTTGGATGGGGAACTTGATGAAATTATAAATGCACTAGTTGATGCGGATTTAAGGGCGAGGCTGAAAGATATCGGATAGGAATTCATTCGCAAATTATTTGGCCGTATAATACACGCTCCTATGACGGACAAGATAATAGTTAAAGGGGCGAGGCAACACAACTTAAAAAACATAACCGTAGAAATACCAAAAAATAAGTTTGTGGTTATAACTGGGGTTTCGGGTTCTGGTAAATCCTCCTTGGCCTTTGATGTTATATACGCGGAGGCACAGCGTAGATATGTTGAGAGTTTATCCCCATATGCGCGGCAATTTTTGGGGATAATGGAAAAACCCGATGTGGATGAGATCATAGGTTTATCGCCCGGCATAGCGATAGAGCAGAGGAAAATTATGAGAAACCCGAGATCAACCGTGGCTACCTCAACGGAGATATACGATTATTTAAGACTTCTGTTTGCAAGGGCTGGGACGCCTTATTGTCCAAACGATAACTACCCTTTACAAAAGTGGAGTGTTGATGAGATTGTGGGGGAGATATTTAAAAAGTATCCTTTGAGGAGAATACAGATATTGGCACCCGTTGTTAGGGGTAGAAAAGGGGAGTATAGGGAACTTTTCAATAAACTCGCCAAAAAGGGTTTTGTTAGGGTTAGGATTGATGGGATTATGTACGAAATAAACGAAGTTCCAACCCTTGACAAGAACAAAAAACACGATATAGATGTGGTCGTTGATAGAACCATCGTAAAGGAAGACGAGAAAAGTAGAATACACCAGTCAATAAGTACTGCACTAAAAGAGGCGGAAGGAGTTGTAAAAATCATTACCGATAGGGATGAGGAAGATGTTTTCAGCGAAAGCCTTGCGTGTCCAAAGTGTGGGTTTTCCATGCCCGAGTTGGAACCGAGGTTGTTTTCCTTTAACTCCCCTTATGGTGCTTGTCCAACATGTACGGGCTTGGGTGTAAAAATAGATTTTGACCCCGCAAAACTCGTTTCAAATCCAGATTTAAGCATTCTGGAAGGGGCAATAAAGCCCCTTTCGGAACCACATCCTATAACCGCAAGGGTTCTTGAAAGGATAGCGAAAAAATACGGGACGAGTATTGAAGAACCTTGGAGGCTTTTACCGGAGGAGTTTAAAAATGTGGTGATGTGGGGGGATGAAACCCCTCCGGAATTTCTTGATGACGAAAACTTTAAACCAAAGTACAAGGAATGGGAGGGGATAATACCTCAACTTTGGAGGAGGTATAAAACTACGGATTCCGAATGGGTAAGATCGGACATAGAGAGGTATATGGTATATACCACATGCCCAACATGCGGAGGGTCAAGGCTTAAAAAGGAGGCCCTTTATGTAAAAATAGACGGAAAATCTATATGGGATATAGTGCGAATGGATGTGAAATCCGCCCTTGAATTTTTTGAGAACCTCAAACTTGAAGGCACAAAGGGAATAATAGCGGAAAGGATAGTGGGGGAGATAAAGAAAAGGTTAAGGTTTTTGGATAATGTGGGTTTGGGTTATTTAACCCTTGATAGGAGGTCGGATACCTTATCGGGTGGTGAAGAACAAAGGGTTAGGTTGGCAACACAAATAGGGTCGGGTTTGTCCGGCGTTATATATGTTTTGGATGAGCCCTCAATAGGTTTGCATCCAAGGGATGTATCCAAACTTATAAATACCATTAAGGAATTGAGGGATTTGGGGAATACAGTTATAGTGGTAGAACACGACGAGGAAACCATAAGGAGTGCGGATTGGATAATAGATTTGGGACCTTATGCCGGCGTTTATGGCGGTGAGATAGTGGCCCAAGGAACGGTTGAGGATATAATATCAAATAGTAAGTCTTTAACGGGGGCATATCTATCCCGCAAAAAGGAGATCCCCGTTCCAAAGGCGAGGAGACAACCGAAGGGTGAATATTTAAGGATCATAGGGGCGAGGGCAAACAACCTAAAAAACATTACGGTAAATATACCCTTGGGTTTGTTTGTGGTCATAACCGGTGTTTCCGGTTCTGGAAAATCAACCCTCGTTTTTGACATACTATACAAGGCTTTGGCCAAGAAACTATATAACGCAAAGGAAGACCCAGCCGAACACGATGCCATATACGGTTTAGAATATATAGACAGAGTCATAGATGTTGATCAGTCCCCCATAGGGAGAACCCCGAGGAGCAACCCCGCCACATATACCGGCGTATTTACATACATTAGGGATTTTTATGCCAAACTCCCGGAGGCCAAGGCAAAGGGTTTTAAGGCCTCCCACTTTTCATTTAACATGAAAGGCGGGAGATGTGAGGCTTGCGAGGGTGAGGGTTATATAAGGATAGAAATGCACTTCTTACCCGATGTATATGTCCCCTGCGAGGTCTGTAAAGGTACAAGATATAATTCCGAGGTTCTTGGAGTGAAGTATAAGGGTAAGTCCATAGCGGATGTTTTGGATATGACGGTTGATGAGGCTCTTGAATTCTTTGAGGATGTACCGAACATAAGGAGGAAACTCCAACTCATGACCGATGTGGGTTTGGGTTATATCAAGTTGGGGCAACCCTCAACTACGCTTTCCGGAGGTGAGGCCCAAAGGATTAAATTGGCTAAGGAACTCTCAAAAATGGCCACAGGTAGAACCCTATACATACTTGACGAGCCCACAACAGGCTTACACTTTGACGATGTGAAAAAACTTATAAATGTCCTACACAGGCTTGTTGATAACGGGAATACGGTTCTCGTAATAGAGCACAACCTTGATGTTATAAAAAATGCGGATTGGGTAATAGACTTGGGTCCGGAAGGTGGAGATGAAGGCGGTTATGTAGTGGCCGAGGGAACACCGGAAGATATAGCAAAGGCGGAGAACTCCTATACGGGTATGTATTTGAGGGAAGTTTTGGGCGTGGAGGTATAAACGCAATTCAACACCCTTAAAATGTAAAGTTGTTTAAGGATAGACTTGATGAGTTGGCTTACAAAATTCATAATATGGGTTTAGGTACGGTTGCCATTTTTTTCTTGGAAAGCATGAAACCTTTAAACAATGTTGTATTTAATGCGGGTTTATTTTCAAAACCCTTTGTGGAAGTGTTCCTAAAAGAGGAGATATACGGGGAGATTTTGGAAATAATTAAAGACAAAGACGCGTTGGAGTACCTTATTACCAAATTGGAGGAGTTAGAAGATGGTATGGTTGGTAATAGGACAAATTGAGGGTTTAAGCCTTCAACCATTGGAAACATTTGGAGGGCCTTCAACGGAGGTGGCTATTTTAATAGATGTTTCGGGTAGTATGATTAAACTGGACCCGGAAGGGCTCGCCCGCGAGGGTTCAAAAATGGTAAACGATATAGCGGATATCCTCCAAGCCCCAGTAAAGGTTAATGTAATATTTTATGGAGAAAAGAGTAGGGTAATAGCCTTGGGTTTAAATCCGGCGGAGGTTAAAAAGATATTAACGGATTCCCTAAAGTCCGTAAAACCCGAAAAATATTCCGATTTAAGGTCAGCATTGATACTCGCTAAGGATATACTTAAAAAGCGTTCGGATAAAAGGCAAGCGTTTGTAATAATTTTAACGGATGGGCGGCTTAAGGAGGACGATATACCCCCGGGAGAAGATATAAACAATTACCTCGCAACCCTATCATCCATGGCATCGGATTTTAAGGATAACAACTGGAATATTTTCGCATTTACAACACAGGAACCGGTTCAAAGCATAATTGATCTGGCCAACTTTTCCGGAGGTGCATATGAAAAACTGGATAACCTATCCGAGTTATCTTCAAGGTTTATAAACTTAATAGAGGGGAAGATTTTGAGGTTTAGAGTGGATGTAAAACCAAATTCTTTAATTGAACTTCCCGTAGAAGAGGGGGTTGCGGAAATAGGTTTGGTTATAGGCTTTAATCCGAAGGAAAGGCATTACTTGAAGATTTACGATCCATCGGGGAAAGAGGTTAAGGGTAAAAGGAAAGAGGGTATAGGATACATTATAGCCACGGTGGAAAACCCAATGCCCGGTGTGTGGAAGTTTGAGATATCCAAAGGGGCTACAATACTATTATCAATGGCCATTCCGAAAATAATCTCCCCGAGTGGGGAACATCCATATACTGAGCCGATAAATGTTAAGCTCAGGCTTGACCCGATATTGCCAAAACATCCCGATTGGAAGAACTTTAGTGCAAAAATATATGTGGAATATCCATCCGGAAAACAGGAAGTATATGACCTATACGATGATGGCCAAAACGGGGACGAGAATCCCGGGGATGGTGTATTTGGAAGGAATATAGGTAAGTTCGCCGAGGGAGAATATGTATTCACGGCGGTTGTTAGCCATAAACCCACGAATGCGGAAATCCGCATAAAAAAGCGCGTAAAATTGGTGTATATACCAATTCCCAAGATAAACATTGAAGGACCTTGGATATTGAGTAGGCCTTTAAAAATGTCCATTGGAATATCAAACAGGAGTGGGAAGGTTTTTACGGAGGAAAGCTACACACTTAGGGTTGTGGATCCCAAGGGAAATACCGAAAATATAAACCTTCAAAGGGACAACTTTGGTCAATGGTTTGGATATTACGAGAAAACCTTTTACCCGGGGAAATATAAGGTTGTGGGTATTGCAAATGTTGTGGTTAGGGATTCGGATAGGGTTAGTAGGTTTTCAAACCTAACGGTTGAGGATACATTTACCCTGTGCGTTGATTTTTACAAATCAAAGATACCTTCCTTTTTGTTCTTCGGTCAAATGCCCGGGAGGACATATACCCATAAATTAACCTTATTAAACTATTGCGACACGGATATAAGGATAAGGTTTTCGTATCTGAGGTCGGTGTTTTCGGATACTTTAAAAGATAAAACCATTCCGGAATTCCAAAGACCACAATTTGAAAAGGTTGAACCGGTAGAAATCCCACCGTCAAAGGGGCAACCCACGGCCGCATATGTAAATGTAAAGTGGATTATACCCAAAGAGGCAAAATCTGGGACATATTATGCGGTTTTGAAGGGTACGCAGGCACCCTCTTATAGGCCTATAGAGATAATGTATCCCTCTAAGGTTGGCTCTTGGAAACAGGTTTGGATAACATTCATAGGGATGGGGGTTCTCGTGGTTGGTGGGGGATTTGCCGGCTGGTACTTCACAAGATGACCACATTCTTAACACTTCAACCCTTAATATTTGGAAGGTGGGATTTAATGTTGGGGTATGGTGCTGATGAGAGGGGTTATTATACGAGGTTTGATATGATGGGTGAATGGCTCATAACCGGTGAGGATATGGCTTTAATATTTGACATGCCTTTTATTCATAATGGGTTGGAATTTTCCCTAACCGATACAAAGTTTGGCGCAAAGGTTAGATTTTTGGAAACTGGATATGTTAATTTTAACCTCATTTTTCCCACGGGGAGGTTTTCAAGCAGGAATCCCGCCGGTGAGGTGCTTTTCGGTAGGTATATAAAGAGGGATACGAGTTTCGGCTTATTTTTTATTGCAGGGGGGTCTTTTACCGCCGCGTCGGACACAAACGAGTATGCATATTACAATAAGATTTCGTATAGGAGGGCTTACAGGCATATGAATGTTGAACTTTTGGCATACAAGGGCATTGGCGAAACCATGGGAACTGGTATCTCCATAGTGGGGGATTACGCGTACTCTCTAAACTCCTTTTGGACATCCATAAAGGTTGGATATTATATAGCGCCGTTTGTTGAATTTGGTGGACAGTTTTGGTTGTACAAGCCGAGGCCCGAGGTTTTCAGGGTATATATACTCGGAAACTTTTTTATATGATAGATCACCTTGAATTTTTCAAAAAAAACCTTGTTCCAAACATAATAATTATGGCTGGTGAGGAACAATACCCGGCGGGTGCGATAGTGGAGGAATACAAAAGGAGGCTTGAAGCGGATTTAATAACGGTTATATGGGCGGATGAATATGAAAACCTAATAGGGAAGGTTGTGGAAAAGTTGAGCGCGGGTATTATGAGGAAAAATGTGGTTTGGGTTAAGGGATTGGAGAGGGTAAAGGGGTATAAAAGGGTTTTGAGGGATTTGGTCAAATCTTTAAGGAGTTTAAAGGGTTGTGCGGTTTCGGTTTTGGATAGCGTTGAGGGGTTTAAGGATTTGGAGGGTGAGGGGGTTTTGTTAATAAATATGAGGCCCTTAACGGAAGAGGAATTTAAGAAATGGTTAAAAAAGCATTTGCCTTGGATTGCGAGTAGACCGGAGCTTAGGGGGATATTGGAGGACAGTTTCAAGGGTTTGGGCTTGTCGGAAATATACCTTGAAATTACAAAGTTGAAACTTTTTTCGGAAACGCCCGCAAGGGAATCCCTAAACCTGCTATGGCATCAACCCACAACAAAGGTTTATGAACTCGGAAATTATATACTTTCAAAGGATATAGAGGGGGCTTTTAGGGTTTTGGACGATTTAAAAGAACAAGGTGAAAATCCGATAAATATAGTATCGTTTTTAATGAGGGAGGTTGAGAGGTTGGTTTATATGAAAATTGGTAAAAATCTTCCAAAATATCAGTACGCGAGGTTGAGGAAGTACCATTATTGGATTTCAAACGGGGAAATTTCGTTGGCGCTTGAAAAACTCAAAAGGGCGGATTTTGATTTAAAGGGGAAAATCAGGGGGGAATCACAGTGGGCGTATTTAAAGGTTTTAGTAAAGGATTTGGTTAAACTCTTGGGTAAAAGGCCTTATGAAGATTCTCACCCTTAGGCTTTCCGCCCTCGGAGATGTGATACTATCAACACCGGTTTTGGAGTATTTAAGCAAAAAGGGTGTTTTGGATTTTATAACTTATGAAGAATATGCGGATATTTTTAGGGAAGACCCGAGGATAAACAGGGTTTGGAGGGTTAAGAGGAAGGGTTTGATGAAATTGGTAGATATTTTAAAAGAGCAGGATTACGACCTTTTGGTTGATTTACAGGTTAAACCCATAACGGTTTTTTTCTCAAAAATTCTAAGTGTAAAAACCCTAAGGGTTGACAAGAAAACATTAAAAAGGAGGTTGCATGTGTGGTTTGGGTTGGATTACGATGTAGGTGTGGTTTGGAAGAGGTATTTAAGGAATGTTGCCGATTATTTTGGTGAAAAGCCGCCAAATACTTACCCGAAAATATATCCGCCGGATGTACTTTTACCCTTTGATATTCCGGATAATTTTGTGGCGATATTTCCCGAGGCTAGTACTAAATTGAAGAGGTGGGATTTTCAAAGGTTTTTAAATGTTGCCAAAATTTTAACGGATAATGGGATAAATGTGGTATGGATGGGAAAAGAAAGTTTCCCAGAAGTGGATGTGGGTTTGGATTTGAGGGGCAAAACGGACATTTTGCAAACGATAAAGGTTATAAGTTCTGCGAGTTTGGTTTTATCAAACGATAGTGCGCCCGTTCATATGGCGAGGGCTTTAAACATCCCGGTTATCGCGATTATCGGGCCTACAACAAGGTCTTTGGGTTTTGTTTATGAGGGGATTAAGGTTGTTGAGAAAAACTTGAATTGTAGGCCATGTTCAACAAACGGTGGGGGTAGGTGTTGGAGGGGGGATAGGGAATGTTTGAATATAAGCGAATTGGATGTCATTTCCGCAATTTTTGAAGTTCTTCCTCAAACTTAGAGGATATTTCTTCCCAATCCACATTCTCAAAAGATATTATATCGCCCTCTTTTGATTTGTCCGTTTTCTTACCCTCGGCTTTTACGGTTTTTACATAACTTTCAAACCCCCTTTCAAACTCCCTCTCATCAAAATCTTTTAACATTCTCAGGTTTTCGGCCGTTGTATCGGGTTCTTCCTTTGTGTATTTTACCTTAGTGTTTTCCCTTTTTGAAAGTTTGTTTAAATAATCGTCAAATTCTGCGGGATCCCATATTACAACATTTTTGTTAATCCACTTTACCCTATCCACAAGGGCTTTATCCCGCGTTATCAGTATAATATTTCCCTTATTTTTTGAAACGAAATTGATTATCCAATCGTCCGCCTTTTTACCGCTACCAACCCAAAGCATATGCTTTGCACCCGCGTAATTTTCGTTATACCCATCAAAAACAAATAAAAAGTTCTTCTTACCCGCCCTTTCCAAAACCCTTATGGCATCCTTTACAACCCTAAGAGCCTCATCCAATGTTATAGCGTCACCGCTCTTTGAGAACGCGTAGTTTAAGGCATCAACTATAAGGTTCATATTCAAAACACAGCCCTTATAACTATTGAAGATATTGGATAGGATGTTGTTAGGTTTGCGAAATCGGCATCCGGGTTTGTGGGGTCGAAGGTGATGTTTTTATTGGGGAAAAGGTTGATAACTGAAAAGGAAATGTCAAACTTAAATCCACCCACTTCAAAGGGTATGGGCGCCCTGCTGAAAACATCAATGCGGGCATAGGGTGGTAGTTTTAGCCTGTTTGTGGTATCCTGTATATAAACCTCTCCGTAAAAAGGCGTCCTGTAATGGCTTAAATATCCCCTGTAAGGCCTTCCCACCAAGTATGCTACGGAAACCCCCAATATAACCTCGTATTTATCCCTTATAAGGTGGAAGGATGCGGTTCCGTTTATGGTATGATTTACATCCCAAGGGGTTGGTAAAAATTCGGATGTATCCGTTAGTTTTATCCTTGAAATCATAAATGTGTAAGATAAATCGGCGGTTAAGGGCACGGGCACCTTGCTCTCCTTCCTTATCCAAAGGTCAAAACCGAAGGAATTCATTACCCCAACCCTTTCGCTTAAATCCGCATCTAAATAAACAAACTCCGGGTAATACTTCTCAAATATGTTTATTTCGGATGTGCCCCAAGGGAAAACCCTTTCACCACCAAATATAACCTGATAGGATAAGATTTCGTTTTGTTTTACGGGAGTGTAGAAGAAGAATTGGGGGGGAAACGCGTAAAGGGAAGTTATAAATTGCCTATAAATACCCCCCTGAACCTTTAACGCGCTCGTGGAATTGAAGTAATACTTGAAAAATCCAGAAGGGGATGGTTTTAACCCAACATTGTACATATAATCCAGCCTTATACCAAATTCCGTTAAAATATTCCTGTTTTCAAACCTGTACTTTATGTAGTTTCCAATAAAGGGTTTTTTCTCGCTTTTGCTTATGGAATCCTTATCAATGTTTGCGTTATAAAGGCTTATTTCGTTTCCGAATGAAAAGGAGGAAAACTCGGCATCGTTCCTAAGGGTTAATACCGAAAAATTTGAATTTACGCTCTTGGGCTGTATTCTCGGGTTAAAGGGGTCTTTCCTTGAACTGTCCCAAGAATTGAATGTTGATATTGAATAAACCAATCTGGGTCTTAAAAATACCCTACCGATGTAATACCTCCCGTTTATTGAGAATCCGCCGTTTAAAATACCCGCTTTGTAATACAATCCCCTGTAATCGTTTAGGTATATGTTATCCGAAATGTTTGCGAGGTATGAAAGGGAAAATCCTTTTAAAGAGTTTCCAAAATCAAATTTACCGGATACATCCCCAAGCCTTATACCCACCCTCCTCCAATACTTTAAAGGTGCAAACAACCCCATCCTCAAAGAGAAAACCCAACCCTTACCAAGTGCGGAAAAACCCGTATTTGTCCTGCTAAACCTAAAAACATACCTCAAACTATCGGAACCCTTACTCTTAAAGGATATTAAAGAGCCCGATAGGTTTCCGATTTCGGGCGTAAATCCACCCCTCAAAAACTCAACACCACCAACAATATCCACATTTATGGGCGTGTACATCCCGTAATAACTGAAAGCGTTATAAATGGGTATGTTATCAAAGGTTATGAGGTTTTCAAAGGGGGATGAACCCCTAACGGAAAAGTACGAAAGCCCGTAAACGGGAACAACACCGGGTGCTATTGATATGAAATAACCCACATCCTGATCCCCCACAAAGGGGATTGCCTCTAAGAATTTGGGTTCTGCGGATTCAAAGGCGCTTTTGGTCTTGGGAGAAACCTCTATTTCGCTTAATGTGTATTCAAGGGGTTTTAAGGATAGGGTTATGGTTGTATCGGAATTGACAGTTATACCCGTCCTTTCAACCCTATATCCCAAGGATTGGACGATTAGCGTGTATTTCCCTTGGGGTAAATTCAGTTTAAAATTCCCCTTATCATCCGTATAGGTCCTAACACCCAATTCCTTAACATAAATGATTGCATCATTAACCCCCTTTCCGTTTGAAACGACCTTACCGTTAACGGTAAAAGTTAAGATAACCCCTATCAACGATCTACATCACCGAGTACTATGTCTATGGTTCCTATTAATACGATTATATCCGCTATTAAATGGCCGGGTGCTAAGTGTTCAAGTGCCTGTAAATTTACAAAAGATGGGGTTCTTATCCCGAGTCTCCAAGGCCTTGCGCTCCCATCTGAAACTATATAAAACCCCAATTCTCCCCTTGGGCTTTCAACCGCAGCATAAACCTCACCCCTTGGAACCCTAAAACCTTCGGACATCAATTTGAAATGGTGTATGAGTTCCTCTATTGAACCGTATGTCCTCGCCTTAGGTGGTGGAACGATTTTAAAATCTTCAATTAAAACATTTCCATCCGGGATATCCTTTAAGGCTTGCCTTATTATCCTAACCGATTGCCTGACCTCTTCCATCCTAACCAAATACCTATCGTAACTATCACCTTTTTCGCCTACGGGTATTTCAAAATCAAACCTGTCATAAATTGAATAGGGTTCGTCCTTTCTTAAATCCCTCTTAACACCCGAACCCCTCAACATAGGGCCGGTGATTCCAAGGCTTAAAGCGTCTTCCTTTGTTAAAACACCAATATTCCTTGTCCTCTGGATGAATATTGGGTTTTTCGTTACGAGTTTATCCATTTCCGCAAAGGCTTTTTCAAACTGGTTTAAAAACTCTTCAACCTTTTTTAGCCAACCATCAGGGGCATCTGCTGCAACACCCCCTATTCTAAAATAACTGTTGTTCATCCTCTGGCCGCTTATCTCTTCAAGGAGGTCGTATATCAACTCCCTCTGCTTAAAAGCGTGTAGAAATGGCGTCCAAGCCCCTATATCCATAACATGCGTTCCGAACCATACCAGATGGCTTGCTATCCTGCTCAATTCAGCGGTTATAACCCGTAAGTATTCCGCCCTTTCCGGTATATTCTTTGTTATTCCGAGTAGTTTCTCAACGGCCAAAACATATGCAAAATTGTTGTTTATAGGCGATAGGTAATCAAGCCTATCGGTATAAGGGAGGATTTGATAATAATTCCTATTCTCTGCGGTTTTTTCCGTTCCCCTATGCAAATAACCTATAACGCATTTTGCATTAACGACCGTTTCCCCATCAAGTTCAAGCATAACCCTCAAAACCCCATGCGTTGCGGGATGCTGGGGCCCTACATTCAATACAAATGTTTCCGTCCTTACTCCACCGGCCGGCATAGTGGATATTTTAAGGGTGTTGGGGATTTAACAATCGCCTTTACAAACCTTTCACCCTTAAAATATATGTGCATGCTGGTTTCTCAAATGCGGGAGTGCGATTTTTACCGACCGTTAAAGGGTAATGTCGTTCAGTGTTTGGCCTGCCATCATTGGTATACTATAAAACCAAATGTTTCCGGAAAGTGCGGGGTTCGTAGGAATTTTTGGGGAAGTTTGTATTTGATAACCCACGGGAAAGCCGCGGCGGTTAATATAGACCCAGTTGAAAAAAAGCCCCTTTATCACTTTTTACCCGGAGAAAGTATGTTATCCGTAGGGACATTGGGTTGTAATTTTTCCTGCCAGTTTTGCCAAAACTGGGAAATAAGCGGATATATTCCTCGGATACGATTGGCCTCCGGAGAGAATAGTTGGAGTGGCGGAGCATTGCGGTGTTAGGCTTATAGCATTTACATATAGCGAGCCAGCGGTATGGATTTTTTGTATCCTCGGGGTTTGAAACGCATAACTCTTGGGAATATATGGACGGCTTATTACACGCCGCAAACATAGATTTAAAGGGTTTTAGTGAGAGGTTCTATAAAGAAATAACCGGGGCGAGGTTAAAGCCCGTCTTAAAAAACATAGAGTATTTGGGCGGTGAGATTTGGCATAAGATATGGTTGGAAATCACAACTCTCGTAATAGAGGAGGAGTTAAGGGGTATAGCGAGGTTTATAGCATCCATAAACAAAAACATACCTTGGCATGTAACGGCTGCACACCCCGATTATAGGATGCTCCATATTAGACATACAAGCCATAGCACCCTTATAAAGGCTTATGAGATCGGTAAAGAGGAGGGGTTAAATTTTGTATATGTGTGAAATGTATATGATCCCGAGAGGTCAAGCACATATTGTCCCAATTGTGGGGAATTGTTGATACTTAGGGAATATTGGAAGGAGAGGGGTAAATGCCATAAATGCGGAACCGAAATCCCGGGGGTATGGAAGTGATAAGGGAACCGGCCGTCGCGGGTAAGTTTTACCCCGAAAACCCCATAGAATTGGAGAATATGACTCTTAAATTCCTTAAAAATGCGAATGTAGAGGGTGAAAATCCTCCAAAGGCCGTAATTGCTCCACATGCGGGATATATATACTCGGGGCAAATAGCCACATATTCTTTTAAGACTTTGGAATCCTTCGCATTTTGTTCCATTTGAAGGCGTTATTACCGGGGAATTTTCCGCTTGGAAAACCCCTTTGGGTATGGTTGATATTGGGTTTGGGTTATCCGTTTTATTCCTTTTCCGAACCCCCTGATACCCGAACATTACTTGGAGGTTGAAATATCTTTTCTGCAAGTTGTGTTATGTGAATTTAAAATGGTGCCTCTGGTGTTTGGAAAGTGAAGCCCAAAATTGTTTCGGAAAAATTGTTAAGGGTTATTAAAAGCGATGATATTATAGTTAAAAAACGATGCGGAAGGCCTTATAAAAAGGGAGGCGTGCGGTGTGATCCCATGGACGACTTTGGAAACCCAAACTCTTGGCATACGGAACAAATGCGGATACTTTTTTTGAGGTATGACGAATAAACCCCTTTAAAATTTTCAGTATGTGGTATGAAAATGTAAAAAGCAAAATTAAGGAATGAAATGTCGGTGAGGTGTGCTTTAATAGACCCTTTTTTAAAACTCTTCGGTTGGGATGTGGAAAACCCTTCCGAGGTTATACCGGAATTTTCAACGCATGCGGGTAGGCCGGATTATGCCTTAATAGTTGATGGTAGAATTGTGGCATTTGTGGGTGCAAAAGCCTTAGGAAAATCCGAAGATACCTTACAATACATTTCGTATTGTGTTGCCCAAGGTGTTCCGTATTTTATATTTATGATGTTCATAAACCCGTTGCCTTGGAACAAAAGTTAATAACATCTTGGAGTATAGAAAGCGATGGGTTCTACGAAATAATCAAAAGGGCGTTTATACTTTTGGAATTAAAAGACCTCAAAGCCGGTTCAAAACAAATCGAATATCCCAAAGTTGTTAAAAAAACGCACCATATACCCTTACCCAATGCAAATACCGATAAAAATTATTCCGATTTGATCTTTCCGGATGGAAAAATATATCCGGTTAAATCTTGGTCTTCAATCTTGGTAAATGTGATAGATTGGTTGATAAATTCGGGAAAAATAACAAAAAACGATATACCTTTATCCGTGGGTAGTAAAAGGTATATTTTAAACTTTCAACCTTATCATAAAAGCGGCGCTAAGTTTAAAAATCCCCATAAGGTTGAATACTTTGGAGGGTTATACATAGAAAAGCATTATTCGGCCAATCAGATTTTAAAACTTTCCACAAAGATTTTACAACATTTCGGAATAGACCCTTATAAATAGGCAAATGTGTCTAAATTTTGTCTAAAAAGAGTCTAAATTTAGACATTCGGGATAAAGGGTGTCTAAATTTGTCTAAGCGAAAAAACAAATTTTTTAAAACTAAAAATGCTAATATTTAACTTTATGCTATGTAAAAAATTTAGACAGTTCAATCACGCGTGGTTATTAGGATTTTTAAACGGGTGTCTAAATTTAGACACCACAAAAATCAAACTAAAACAACAAAAAATTAAACTTATACCGCTTAAACACTTGCCGTATGAGTAGTATATTTTATATATTTATATATAAATAACTATAAACGCATACACCGTTATAATGACGGGTTGGAATGGAGTACAAATTTAGAATAATAGTTATGCCTCGTAAAGATTTGCTGGATCCACAAGGAAGGGCGGTAAAACGCGTTATAAACGATATGGGGATAGATGTAAAGGATGTAAGAATAGGAAAAAGCATAGAGGTGATTATAGATGCCAAGAACGAGGAAGAGGCAATGAAAACCATAAAAGAACTGTCGGATAAAATCTTCTCCAACCCTATAATAGAGGATTACATAATTGAAAGGATATGAATAATATAGGGGTTCATGACCTTATATCCGTAGTCGTTCCCATTGCAATTTTGGTTTTTATAATTTACTTACTTTACAGGTACGGAATACAGGAGGTTTTGGTTGAGCAGCATGGAAATATAAAGACGGTTAGAAAGATAACCATAACACCCCAGTTAATCGTTATAATAATAGTCGCCGTAATAATTGCCATATTTTCAATGTCTTATAAAATCATACCCCAAGGATATGGGGGGGTTAAGTTCAATCATGTGTTTAAAAAATACACCATAGTCGGGGAAGGTGGGAATTTTATAATACCGTTTTTGGAAAGCATTTACCAATACGACCTGCAAATCAGGGAATACACCATAAGCACATCCATAAGTAGGAAGGGAGAAGGCACGATTTGGGGCATGAGTTCAGACGGCGTTAGCGTTGGACTTGAAGCCACCCTTTTATACCAGTTAAACAGGGATGATTTAATGCTAATCCATAAAAATCTCGGTATGGATTACGATGTTAAGGTGGTTCAACCGGTATTTAAATCGGCGCTGAAAAGCATAATATCTAAACACACATCGGAAGAACTCATATCTTTTAGTAAAAACAAAATTGATGAAGAATTGAAAAAAACCGTTAAAAGTAAATTGGAACCTTTGAGGATTAGGGTGGTTGATGCCCTTATAAGGGATGTGAAGTTTTCACCGGATTACGAAAAGGCTTTAGAAGAAAGACAAATAGCCCAACAAGAAGCCTTAAAAATGAAATATGTAATAAAAAAGGAGAGTTTAAATGTTCAGCGTATGCTGGTAGAAGCAAAGGGTAAAGCGGAGGCCATATCCATTGTGGCCAAGGAATTGAAGAAAAACCCAGAATACATAGGATACCTGTATGTTGATAAACTCTCCGATAAGATAAAGGTTATAATTGCAAACGAAAAAACCCTTTTAAACCTTGATGAGGTTTTAAAGGAGAGGTAAAATATGATTTTGATTTTGTCGTTTTTAGCCGAAGATTATGGAATTATGCCCCTTTTCCCGAGTTATAGGGATAGTTTTAAGATTTCCATAAGCTATTATTACCCTTCAAGGTATCCGTTAATATCCGGATGCTTTAAGGGTTTTTGCGTATATGCTGGTACCTTTAAAGGTTTTAAAAAGGATTCAAGTTTTATATTGCGGGATCACATAAAGATAATTGACACCATAAACGCCACAAGGGGGGAATTGCAAGAGGTCGCGATCCTTGAAAGGTACTTTGGTTCGGGAATAATAACTATGGGTTTTCATGTTGGTATAATAAGGGAAATTTATTTTTCATCTTTAATATCGCATAATGAAATTTTTCCAAATAATTCGCTATCCTTGGGTAGGTACTTATCCGGGGTAATCTTGGGTGGGGTTTTTGGTTTGGGTTTTAAAAATTGGTTTTCCTACATAATGCTTAGGTATAGGAATTTTAACAGGGATTCCTCACTTTCCAATGGGGATACCACGGGTTGGTTTATTACGGTTCCCGAAGGCGAAAGGAATAAAACGGATATTTTATTGAACATTTCCGATAATGAAAATTCCATAAAAGTTGGATATAGGGATTGGTTTGGTCTTTGGTATGATAGGAAATTCAAGGTTTCCATTTTTAATGTAAAGTTGGGAGGTGGATTTTACGGAAAAACCCCTTTAATATATGGGAATTTAGGGATTTTTTACAGGTCTTGGAATATAATTTGGGGACTTGGATACTACAAGAACCTTTATGCGGGTTTGGGTGTAAGTTTTAGTAGCATATAATTTATCACAACGGAATATTACCTCCATAATTACCCGTATCATGAAGGTGAAAGCGATAAAAAACGGACCGTATGTTATAGAGATAAGGGAAAGGGCGAAGGCTATAGTTGGGGGAAAGGAAAAGGAAGTTTAGGGTAAGGTAGTGGCGCTGTGTAGATGTGGGCATTCCAATAACAAACCCTTCTGCGACGGATCACACGCTAAGGTCGGTTTTCAAGGTGAAGAGGCGGAAATAGAGGTGGAATAACGCTAATCCTCCTTATGATGGCGTTCTTTTAGGATTTCCGAGAACTTTTCCGGACCGAGGATTCTCCTAAGTTGTAGTATATAGGAAAAGGTCGTTCTGTGTAGTCTCGCTTCCGCATTAACAATTTGCTCAGGCGTCTTCTTTATTTCCTCATCGCTTGCTTTTGGTGATCTCATTAACTTGTGCAACTTTACATGTAGGGCTTTTATCTCCGCTTGGAGTTTGGATACATCTTCCGCGGCTTTAACCTTGATATTTCATCCCTTTGATTGCCCTCAGCCACCATTTCGGTCTTCTTGAAAAACCTCATTAAGTGCTTCCCCGGATCCGCATATGCCACTCCAATATATTTGATTCCGAGATATTCCCTCGTATAATACCCTTATGAAAGTCTTGGGTGTTGATGTAGGGGGAAGTTATACAAAGTTCGTAATATGGGATGGTAAAAGGGTTGTAAAAAGGGGAAGGTTAAAGTGGAATTATGGAGACGATTGGAAAGATTTAAAAATATTGGTTGATAAGTTAAAGGAAGATTTTGATGCTCGTTGTGTAGGTTTTGCCATAAGGGGGGTTTGGACAAAGGAGGAAAAGAGGAAATTGGAAAAGGTATTAAATGGAAAGGTTGTAAGCGATGTTGAAGGCGTATTTTTTGATGCTTTTGGCAATAATGATGGGATGGTTTTAATAGCGGGAACGGGTTCAATATGCTTCGCAAAAAAGGGGAATAAAACTTTTAGATACGGCGGATACGGTTATCTGTTTTCCGATTGGGGTAGTGCCTTTTGGGTCGGGAAAATGGCGGTGGAATTACTGTTAAAAAAGGAGAGTTTTTTGAGAATGGCAATTTTTGGAACGGAAGACTTAGAGAAAATAAGGTTAAAGGTTAAAAGGATAATGGAATTGGATAAGGGAAAGATGATAAAGGAGGTTGCATCTTTCTCTAAAATAGTTTTAAAGGTTGCTGAAATGGGCGATGAGGATGCGAATTACATTGTAAATTTTGCAATTAGGGAATTACTCGGTATGTGCATTAGGGTGTATGAAATTTCCGGAATCTCATCCTTAGCCTTGCATGGTGGGATGTTTAAGAGCGAATTCCTAAGGGAGAGGTTTTTAAACTTGGCAAAAAGGTATAATTTTGATATAAAAGGCTATGGATTTGATGGGGCCTTGGGGGTGGCCAAGTTTATAACGGCATCTGGTGGCCTTAAATAAACGGGTGTAAAGCTTTCATCCAATTCTTTACCAAAACCTTTAAAAAACAAAACGAATAGGGAGTGTGCCCTTATATATCCCGTATAGGGTTTATAACCTTTAAGGTTTAATACATCGGGTTTGTATATACCCAATTTAATAACACCGTCCTCATAGGGTATTCCGCCTTTTACTTGAAATGTTTGTGCATATATTTCCCCCTTACGGGCATCCAAATATGCCATATATTTCCCGTCATCCAAACCCACAAGCATACTTTGTAAGGTGTTGAACCCAAACATCGGTATCCCCTTTGATATGTATAAGGCCTTGGCAAACGAAGCCGAAACCCTTAAAGATGTAAAAAATCCGGGACCTATGTTTATCAAAAGTATATCCGGGGGATTTTTGTCAAAATCCACAAACTTTGAAACCAACAAATTTAACATTTCAAGGTGTTTAAATTCTTTTAAGTAAATTGAGCCGCAAATTTTACCCCTTTCGTAATAAGCCACGGAAACCCATAAAAAGGATGTATCAACCGCTAAAATAGACTTTTCCCTATTTCCACCCATATCGGATTACCCGATCCGTCGTAAAAACCCTTTAAACCCACGAAAAAATTGGATTTTCCAAATTTGATCCCGTAATTTATACCTGTGGAATAATTGGATTTGCTTTGAATTCTAAACCTACCAACGGATAGGCCCAAGAAAGGGGAAACCTCAAAACCCTTTAACTTTGCCGTATAAATACCCCCGGAGTTTAAGATAATCAGATCGTAATCCCCATATCCCGCATAAAATGACCCGTTTATGTAGAAATAATCCTTATGAAACTCCAAAAAAAGACCCGGCCAAAAGTTTTTTATTAAGGCCGCCAAACCTATGCTTATACCTACGCTCACTTCTTGCTCTTATGCCTCATCTTCTTACGACGCTTCTTTAATTTGTGCTTTTTTATCTTTTTAAGCTTCCTTTTCCTTCCGCAAGGCATTACTTTTCCCTCCTTTTTCTATTTTCTTCGGCTATCATCCTTTGCCTTATTACCTGTGAAAGTTTAAACTTTATCCTCGGAATTTTTTCATCACTTTTTCTCCTCTTCCTCTTAACCGGAATAAATACTCCAAAACCCCTTAACTCTATCCTTTCCTGCCTAACAAAGGCTTCTGCCATCTCTTCAAGAATCGCATCTAATATTTCCGCCAACTCCTGTTTTCTCAAACCCGTCCTGTGTTTTAACCTATCAATCAATTCCGCCTTTGTCATTTCAACCGGAATTATAAGGTTGTCTAATTTTACGATTTCAACAACCTCCTCAACAATATCAACCTCTGAATTTCGCTTGTACCCTCGTAAATCTCCGTAACCTTTGCATCCCTGAAAAGTCTTTGGGAATTCGTCTCCCTTGAATATCCCATGGAACCCATTATTTGTATAGCCTTTGTGGTAACCCACATTGCGGTTTCGCTTGCGAATAATTTTGCCATTGAAGACGCCCAGAAGTATTCTTTGCCGCTATCCTTTAAGTAAGCCGCCTTATATAGCAATAACCTTGCCGCCTCTATTTTCATCCACATATCCGCAAGCGTAAAACCCACCGCCTCGTGTTCGTATATGGGCTTTCCGAATGTATATCTGGTTTTTGAAAATTCCTTTGCCTCCTCGTATGCACCCTCGGCTATACCGAGAGCCTGTGCCCCTATCCCTATCCTACCATCGTTTAATATTTCCATTGCTATTTTAAAGCCTTCCCCTTCTCCTCCTAACACCTCACTTTCATCCGCCTCGTAATCCTCCAAAATTATCTCACCACTCCAAGCACCCCTTATACCCAACTTCTTCTCCTTACTACCAACCTTTGCACCTTCCCTTTCCATGTCAATTATGAAGGCCGTAATACCCCTGTGTCCCTTTTCTGGGTCCGTTTGGGCGAAGAATATGATATACTTTGCAACCGGGCCGTTCGTTATCCAAACCTTTTGGCCGTTTATAATGTACTTTGATCCCCTTTTTATGGCCCTTGATTTCAAACTCGCCGCGTCGGAACCCGTATGTGGTTCCGTTAATGCGAATGCTCCTATGTTTATCTTCCCATTTCCCAAGCTCTTCCCCGCGCTTTCCGGGGATACTAAGGGTACCAAAAACCTCTTATTTTGTTCTTCTGTTCCAAACTTCTCCAAACCATAAGCGTATAAGGAATTATTAACGGAGGCTATCACACCGTGGGAGGGGCAAACCTTTGAGAGTTCCTCTATAAGGATTATGTAGGCCAATGTATCCATACCCGCCCCACCGTATTCGGGGGATACCTTTATACCCAAAAACCCCAACTCTCCCATCCTTCTAACATTTTCAAAGGGGAATTCCTCTTTTTCATCAATTTCCGATGCTACCGGTTTAACATACCTTTCAACAAAATCCCTAACCGTATCCCTCAACATTAAATACTCTTCATCCAAGTCAAGGTTTATAGGCATAAGCGGGAATTATAAAAGGGTTTAATGGAGGCGGCGGGAATCGAACCCGCGTCCGAACGGATTACTCACCCCCGGGTGTTTTACAGGCTTAGCCCCTTCTTTTCATTTACATCCCAACCCGTAGGGCGTCGGGGCGATTCCCTTATGGGTTGGGACGCCCATTTTTTGAGTAGGTTCCACCCCGGAAAAATGGGGAAAACCGGGGCGAAACCCCCACCCTACGGGACCCCTTCCGGGCGCCGGGTGGGGAGCAACCCGGAAGAGGTGGCGGTCAATTAGGCCGCCAAGGCGTAATTCGCGTTCGCACTTATTTTGTTTTTGGGCTTTTTAACGGGGTTGCCCGCCCCGGCCTGCACCCGGCAGGTTTTCACCCGCCGTCGAGACCCTTTCGCCCCCCTTTCATTCAAGCGAGAATATATTATAAGGCCGAAGGGTTTGCCAGAATTCTCTCCTTATACTTATTCACAAACGCCCCCACGGCCATCTGGGCTGCCTCACCCAAAGCGCAGAAACACTTTCCTTTAATCTCGTTAACCACATCGTTTAAAAGTCTTATATCCTCTTCGGTGGCATATCCCCTTTTCTCAACATCCACCAATATCCTTGTCATCCAAGCGGTTCCATCCCTACAAGGGGTACATTTTCCGCACGATTCAAAGGCAAA
>CAYRSH010000020.1:0-25519 GCA_964426895.1 uncultured bacterium | reverse complement strand
TTATCCGTCTCTTTTTGACTTTCCGCGAGTTCTTTTAACTTTTTATCCGTCTCCTCTTGGCTTTTCGCCAGTCTGTCCAGCCTTTCGCCCACCTTATTAAGTCTTTCCCCTACCTCTTTTAAGATTTCCCATATCTCCTTAGCGTTCTCCATATAACGAGAATTATAAACCCGAAAAGGATAGCAACACAACAACCCAAAAAACATAAACCTATAAACAGTACAAGCCGAATTAGTGGTTCCTTTCCCCTTAGTTTGGCGGACACTAAGCCAAATACGGGACTCAAATAAGAATGATGCAGGCAGTAAGGTAAAGATGGGAAACCGCATTAGAATATACACTTGAACCTTTTGGATTCCCTATTTATAATTGCCGGGATATCTTCACGGGATTTGGCGTTTTATAAAGACCTTTCGGATGAAACCCTTTTAAAACCACCGCCGGTAATTCAATTCCTTGAAAACCCATTAAAAGTGTACGGGTTTTGTGATACTTTGGTCGTACAACTAAACGATTTTGAGTTTAAGAAGTTGTTAAACCTACCTTGGTGGATAAAGTTTTCGGAAACCAAGGTTTCCAGCAGGATTACTTACAGGGATTCGGTTGTTATGCATATAATAGATATCCTATACTGTCATGAATACCTTGAAAAAAGGGCCTTTTCAAAACTCAAGAGCGATTTTATTCAAAAGGTTAAGAAGTCGCTTATACACCTTTGGGATACGGTTGAAACATCCGATACCCTTTCAAAGGATGAGTACAAACTATTGGCAGAAGGGGTTAATTGGAATTCTTTGTTCAATTCCTTTAGCTGCCTTTTAAAATTGGATACCACAAAGTTGAAACCGATACCCGATGCGGGTATTTACATATATAGAACCGCATTTGGTGATATAGCAATTGCTGGTAAGGGAAATAACATTTATGAAGGAAACTATAAAGCAATAATAGACTTTGGTGGGGATGATAGGTATTATTTGGATAGCACGGTTTTGGTTGTAGATTTTTCGGGAAACGATTTGTATTACGGGAACATAGGCGGGGGATTTATGGGTTCATCGGTTGTTTATGACTTTGGCGGCGACGATTTTTATAACTGTGCGGATTACTCCTGCGGAAGCGGCTTATTGGGTTTTGGTATGATTTTTGACAAATCGGGAAACGACATATATTCCGGAGGGATACATGTTATGGGTGCTGGGACCTTTGGGAGTGGTTTTCTCGTGGATATGGAAGGGGATGATGTTTATAAAGGGGTAATTTACGGGCAGGGTTTTGGTGGGCCTTTTGGTGTGGGGCTTTTGTACGACAAATCCGGAAACGACCTATATACCATTGGGTACGGCCCAATACACAAACCCTTGTATAAATCCCAAAGGGAAGGGTTTGGACAGGGTTTTGGTTTTGGTATAAGGGAGGATTTGGGTGGAGGGTTTGGCATTTTGCTGGACTTTTCCGGAAACGATGTTTATAACTCCGGAACCTTTGCCCAAGGGGCCTCTTATTGGTATGCTTTTGGTTTCCTTTACGATGGGGATGGGGATGATAGGTATGTTTGTACCCAATACTGCCAAGGTTCTGGGATACATTTATCCACCGCGCTTTTAAAGGATGTAGGGGGAAACGACATGTATTTTTCCTTCGGGGGTCCTTCCATTGGCGCCGGGCACGATTTATCCGTTGGTATTTTTTACGATTCTACGGGAAACGATTTTTATAGGACGCATTCCGGTATCGGCATGGGTTGGACGAATTCCTTAGGCATTTTTATAGACCTTATGGGTGATGACACATATTCCGTTATAGGGTGCGATTATTCCTTTGGTGGGGCAAATGTTGAGAGGGAAATGGGTGGAATAGGTATATTTTTGGATGGAGAAGGAAAAGACTTATATAACTGCGATGTTAAAAAGGGTTTTTGGGTAAAAGGTCAATGGGGTTTTGGTTGGGATAGGTAGGGTCTTACCCTATCTTCCACTTCCCTCAGCCTTTTAACAACCCTGTCCCTGCCGAGGTATTCCAACATATGGAATAAGCTCGGGCCAACGGAAACCCCCGATACCGCTACCCTTACGGCATGAATTAATAGCGCGTGCTTTATACCTAATTCATCCGCATAACCCCTTAAAACCCCTTCTATCCTTTCGGATTTCCAATCATCAATTTCTTCAAATCTATTTGCCAACTCCCGTAAGTATTGGAATATATTCTTATGCGACAACCTTTTCCTTATGGCATCCGGATCGTACGGAAAATCATCCCTATATATGAAAACACCATACTCAAAGAAATCCCTTAAAGTCTTTACCCTTTCCTTAAAGAGTTTTACAAGTATGGGTATGTAATCCTCATCTACATCGTACCCCTCACCCTGAGCCTTTAAATACTCGTTGTAATCCTTTATCTCCCCCACCAGAGCTTTGTCATCCCTCATCCTTATATACTCCGAGTTCATCCATAAAAGTTTTTGATGGTCAAAAACCGCCGGACTTTTGTTAACCTTTGTAATGTCAAACAGTTTTATCATCTCCTCTTTGCTTATGATTTCCCTATTATCACCCGGCGACCACCCCAACAGAACCAAATAGTTGAAAAGGGCATCGGGCAATATACCCTGATTCCTAAACTCTTCAAGGGATGTTGCGCCATGCCTTTTTGAAAGTTTTTGTTTATCCGGACCCAAAATCATTGACAGATGGGCGAATTTTGGTATTTCCCAACCGAATGCCTCATAAATCAATATCTGCTTTGGAGTATTGGCCAAATGGTCATCCCCCCTTATAACATGTGTTATACCCATAAGGTGGTCATCTATTACAACCGCAAAGTTGTATGTTGGAAAACCGTCCGAACGGACTATTATAAAATCTCCCCCCAAATCCTTGGTGTTGTAAGTTATCGTTCCGTGAACCAAATCTTCAAAGGTTATATCCATATAGTCGGGCATCTTAAACCTTATGGAAAAAGGTTTTCCTTCCTTCAAGTTTCTTTCTATTTCCTCAGGGCTCAACCTCAAACACTTACGCGAATATCTGTAAGGTTTTTTCATCATCTCCGCCAGTTTCCTCTCCTCTTCCAACTCCTCCTCCGTGCAAAAACACCTATAAGCATACCCCATATCTATTAACCTTTGGGCGTGTTCTTTGTATATCTCAAGCCTTTGGCTTTGATAAACTTCCGGTTCATCCCATTCCACACCCAACCACCTTAAACCCTCTATAATACCCAAAACCCATTCCTCTTTAAACCTGCTCCTATCCGTATCCTCTATTCGCAACAAGAATTTCCCGTTTTTTACCCTCGCATAAAGGTAGTTATAAATGCAAGTTCTTGCACCTCCCACATGCAAAAACCCCGTGGGACTCGGGGCAAACCTCGTTCTCACCATAAGCGTTTATTCTACACCCGTTCAGCCGTAGAATATCAACTATGACTGCGCTTGAAAAGCCGGAAGTAAAAACGGAGTTGCCCGGACCCAAGGCAAGGGAAATCCTAAAAAAGCACAGAAAGTATATTTCGCCCTCTTATCCGAGGGCTTATGATTTGGTGGCGGAGAGGGCAAGCGGCGTATGGGTTTGGGATGTGGATGGGAATAAGTTCTTGGATATGGTGGCTGGTGTTGCCGTTAATTCAACTGGGCATTCCCATCCCAAAGTGGTGCAGGCGGCAAAGGAAATGCTTGAAAAACTCATACATATAAGCACGGACTTCTACCACGAAAAGGAAGCCTTATTGGCGGAAAAACTTTCATCAATATTCCCCGCAAAAGGTAATAACATGGTTTTCTTCACAAATTCGGGAACGGAATCAAACGAGGGGGCATTAAAACTTGCAAAATTCACCACAAAAAGGATATACATTTTGGCCTTTGAAGGGGCATTTCACGGTAGAACATACGCATCAATGTCCGTAAGCGCATCCAAAACTATACATAAAAGATACTTCGGGCCGCTTATGCCCGGTGTGTTCTTTGTACCCTTTCCAAACGCTTACAGACCGCCGTTTAACGCACCACCCGAAAAGGCCTCGGATCAACTTATAGACTATATTGAAAATGTGATGTTTCAAAGGATAGTACCACCGGAAGAGGTTGCGGCCTTTATATTTGAGCCCATACAGGGCGAGGGTGGTTATGTATTCCCCCTTGAAGACTTCTTCCCGAAATTAAGGAAATTGGCGAATAAATACGGCTTTCTACTCATAGACGATGAGGTTCAGGCGGGATTGGGGAGAACGGGTAAATGGTTTGCCATTGAGCATTACAACACCGTACCCGATATTATTACGATAGCAAAGGGTATAGCATCGGGAATACCCATGGGGGCTTTTATATCTAAGGAAGGGTTAATGGACAAGTGGCCTATGGGTGCCCATGCCAACACATTTGGCGGAAACCCCGTTGCTGCCGCTGCTGCTTTGGCCACATTGGAACTCATAGAAAACGAACTTATGGAAAACGCCCGTAATGTTGGCGAGTATTACCTCCTGAAACTCAAAGAATTACAAGAGGAATTTGAAGAGATAGGCGATGTTAGGGGTAAGGGTTTGATGATAGGCATAGAGTTTGTTAGGGACAGGGAAACCAAGGAGTATTATCCGGAGTTTAGGGATAAGGTGGTTTTGAAAGCCTTCCATAAAGGTGTATTGTTCTTGGGGTGTGGTCCCTCTGCTATGAGAATAGTCCCTCCCTTAATAATTACCAAGGAGCATGTGGATATTGCGGTTGATATACTCGCAGAGTCCATAAGGGAAACGAGGGAGGAATTGGCCAAGAGTTGAACGAACTGGATATAAGACCCAAAAGGCTAAAGGATTTTGTAGGTCAAAAGCAGGTAGTTGAAAATTTAAAGGTTTTTATAGAGGCCGCAAAAAAACGCGGAGAGCCCCTTGAACACACCCTTTTAATAGGTCCCCCCGGACTTGGGAAGACCACATTGGCCACGATAATAGCAAACGAGGTGGGGGTACAGATGAAGGCCACCACCGGCCCTTCTTTGGAAAGACCGGCGGATTTGGCGGGTATATTAACCTCTTTACCTCCCAAAGGAATCCTTTTCATAGACGAGATCCACAGGATTCCCAAACCCGTTGAGGAATACCTTTACACGGCTATGGAGGATTTTTACATAGATGTTATAGTGGATAAGGGGCCGGGTGCGAAAACCCTACGACTCCATTTACCAAAATTTACCCTAATAGGGGCGACTACCCGTATGGGATTGTTATCAAAACCTTTGCTAAGCAGGTTTGGAATAGTTTTGCGGCTTGACTATTACTCCCCCGAGGAGATAGCTGAAATACTCAAAAGGAGTGCCGGTATTTTGGATGTTAAAGCCGAGGAAGGGGCACTTATGGAAATAGCCAAGAGGTCAAGGGGAACCCCGAGGATAGCAAACAACCTTCTAAAAAGGGTTAGGGATTTTCTACATGTAAAAGGTGGAGATGCGATTACTAAGGAGATGGCAATAGAGGCCTTAGAAAAGATGGGTATAGACGAACTCGGATTAAACGAGGAAGATTTGAGATATTTAAGGGTGTTGTTTGTGAAGTTTAGGGGGGGACCGGTTGGGTTAAAAACCCTTTCAGCAGCCCTATCCGAAGACGAGGGGACATTGGAAGAGGTCATAGAACCCTACCTTTTGAGGATGGGATTAATAGAGAAGACGCCGAGGGGAAGGGTTTTAACATTAAAGGGTGCGGAGCATATAGGCAAACGGCTTTAGAATTTTCGGGTTATGGAGGCTTTGCTACAAAACATCTTAAATCCGCCCATTTTGTTGTTTTTTATGGGTTTAATCGCATCATTACTGAAAACCGACTTGGAATTCCCCCAACCTCTTCCAAAACTCTTTTCCCTTTACCTCCTCATTTCAATAGGCCTTCAAGGTGGGTACAAACTATCGCATAGTGGTCTGGATATAAATACCGTTAAGGTTTTAAGTTTGGCGGTATTTATGGCAGTTTTGGTTCCATTATATACCTTCTTCATACTCAGGAGAAAAATGGATATATACAACGCCGTGGCAATAGCCGCAACTTATGGTTCCATAAGTGCGGTAACTTTTGTCACGGCAATATCCTTTTTGGAAACCATTAAAGAGGGTTTTGGGGGTTATATGGTTGCCGCCATGACACTTATGGAATCACCGGCAATAGTTGTGGGTCTTATACTCCTCAGGATATTTAGGGATAGGGATAATAACAACGACACCGATTGGGGTGAGGTTTTAAGGGAGGCGTTTTTAAACCCATCGGTCTTCATACTTTTGGGTACATTAATAATCGGATTTGTTGTTGGAGAAAAGGGTTGGGAATCGGTAAAACCCCTATTCGGGGATCTGTTTAAGGGTTTTTTGGCCCTTTTCCTGTTAGATATGGGTGTTGTTGCCGGTAAAAGGTTATTGGATATAAAAAATATGGGATTTTTCTTGATAGCGTTTGCCATACTGATCCCCATAATAAATGCCTTTATTTCCATAGGTTTAGCAAAACTGTTCGGTTTTTCAAAGGGTGATGCCCTGTTATATTCCGTTCTTTGTGCGAGTGCATCGTATATAGCCGTGCCCGCCGCAATGAGGTTATCCGTTCCCGAGGCAAACCCGAGTATATATGTAACGATGTCCTTGGCAATAACATTCCCCTTCAACATAACCGTGGGAATACCGTTTTACTACCATATAATTAACACCTTATGGGGGTAAGAGATGAAAGGGATGAAGAAAATAGAAATAGTTATTGATAGCCTTCATATCCATAGAGTTGTTAAAATCCTTGAAAGTAATGGTGTTTCCGGCTACACAATAATAAAGGATGCTCAGGGGAAGGGGGAAAGGGGTATTATGACTGGGGATGAGATAACGGATGTTTTTAAAAACAGCTATATATTTACGGTTTGCGATGAAGAAAAGGCTATGAAAATAGCCGAAGCCATAAAACCCCTATTGAAAAAAACAGGTGGTATATGTATCATTTCGGATGTCCTTTGGGTATCACATTAAACCCGCTTAGAATTTTCAGATGTTATTGGGTTCAGGAGTATTTGTAATACCGTTGTATGCAATAGATTTTTGGGGTGGTACAAAACCCTCTTTGCCCATATTCAATGTGGCATTCTCAAACCCAAACCATTTATATCACCTCGCCCATTCCGTGGCCTTGAAGTATTCTAAGGAAACTACGGATGTTTTCACCACCTGCGCCCTTTTATCAAAACTTTCGGGAAGCAACATCAGGGCCGGATTAATATCCGATGTTTATGAAGAAACCGTAAAGGGGATAACGGGCGATAACCCTTTGGGAAAGTTCATATTTGAAAGCAACCCAAAACTACCCCAAAACATCAGGGATTCCCTACAAATGCTCCCATCATATGTACCAAAGAGCATAAACAGGATAACAACGGCCATTTTAAAGGTTTATCTATCCATAAGGATGGAACCTCCAAAGAATTGGAAAGCATATGTTTGGGATAGTTTATCCATAGAAGACAAAGTGGCTTTTGAGGAAAGGTTTTCATCCTTTGACATTGAAAAAACATCCTTTGCCTTTCAGGTTATGTGTGTCCTCTTAGATTCCTTAAAAGCGGAGGTTAATAGGAGGGGCAAAAGCATTAAGAGTTTTTATTTACCAACACCGTACGGGTATATATCCTTTGGCTCGGAAAACCCCGATAGTTTTCCAAACTCGTTAATCGTCATTGACGCAGGGGGAGACGATGTTTATAACGATGTTAAAATCGGTTTGGATATTGGTGGAAACGATGTATATCTCGGGGATGTGGGTTTTGGAATTTTTGATATATCCGCTTTTATTGATTTATCTGGAAACGATACTTATAAGGGGGATTATTTGGGAAGTGGATTCTTTGGGTACGGCTTGCTTTGGGATTCCGAAGGGAACGATATATATAGGTGTAGGGTTTTTTGTTTGGGTGCGGGTTATAGGGGTGGGGGTATGTTGGTGGATTTAAAGGGGAAGGACGAGTATTACGCCATATCAAAGGCTCAGGGTTTTGGATGGGTGGGGGGTGTTGGGATACTCGTGGATGTTGAAGGGGATGATGTTTATAAGTTAGAAGACAGCATTATAGTTTTTCCATCACCACAAAGCCCCAAGCATAACACGAGTTTGGGGCAGGGTATGGGGTTTGGTGAGAGGAGGGATTTTTATAACGGCAAATCTTTGGGTGGAGGTTTTGGTATGCTTGTGGATGTAAGTGGAGATGATAGATATTATTCGCATGTGTTTTCCCAGGGTTCGGGGTATTGGTTGGGTATAGGTGTTCTTTACGATGGTGATGGTAACGATGCGTATTCCGGCGTATGGTATTCACAAGGTGCATCCGCCCATTTTGGGATAGGTGCCCTTTACGATTTAAAAGGCGATGATGTTTATTTCTCTTCAATATCAACATCCCAAGGTGTGGGACATGACTTTTCCTACGGGATACTATTTGACAGTGATGGGAGGGATACATATACTTGTGGAAACCTATGCCTTGGAAGTGGAAACGCGCAGGGTGTGGGCGTTTTTTGGGATAGGGATGGTAATATGAAGGTAAATTTAAATGGTAGAGGTATGGGTGCCGAAAATCCCGCGGTTGATAGTACCAGTTTTAGGGCTTCTTTCCCCACCAAAGGGTTTGTGTGTAAGGGTAAAACTTGCCCCTGAATAACTAAGTTAAAGTTTTATTCAAGTGTATAATTCCCGGCTATGGCCAAGGACAAAATCCGTGTTGCTATAATAGGTGTGGGGAATTGCGCATCTTCATTGGTTCAGGGGGTGTATTATTACAGGAATGCAAAACCCGATGACTTTATACCGGGTATAATGCATGTTGAATTGGGAGGATATCACATAAGTGATATAGAATTTGTGGCTGGGGTTGATATTGACGCGAGAAAAGTTGGTAAGGACCTATCCGAGGCCATATTTGCCCCTCCCAACAATACATATAAATTCACGGATGTGCCGAAGTTGAATGCCAAGGTTTATAGGGGGATGACCCATGACGGCATAGGTAAGTATCTTGCGGATATAATAGTAAAGGCACCTGGACCCACGGATGATATAGTAAAGATTTTTAGGGATTTGGGTGTTGATGTGGTTGTGAATTTCCTACCCGTGGGGAGCGAAGAGGCTACAAAATGGTATGTTGAACAGGTTATAGCAGCGGGTGCCGCCTTTGTAAACGGAATACCCGTGTTTATAGCCTCATCGGAGTATTGGAGTAAAAGGTTTGAGGATGCGGGTCTTCCCGTAATAGGCGACGACATAAAATCCCAAGTGGGTGCAACAATCCTCCACAGGACATTGGTACAACTCTTTATAGACAGGGGTGTTAAACTTGAAAGGACATACCAGATAAACTTCGGTGGCAATACGGACTTCCTCAACATGCTTGAAAGGGAAAGGTTGCACTCAAAGAAAATATCAAAAACAAACGCTGTAAGGTCATTGCTACCTTACGATATAGGCGACGAAAACATACATGTTGGTCCTTCGGATTACATCCCTTGGCTTAAAGACAGAAAGTGGTGTTATATAAGAATGGAAGGGAGGACATTTGGGGATGTTCCGCTAAATATAGAAGCAAAACTTGAAGTTTGGGATAGTCCAAATTCCGCCGGTGTTATGATAGATGCGATTAGGTGTGCAAAACTTGCGAAGGATAACGGCTTAAAAGGGGCAATACTTGAACCCTCCATGTACTTTATGAAAACACCACCAAAACAGGTACCCGATTGGAAGGCTAAACAGCTTTTGGAGGAATGGATACAGAAATATTCAATAAAGAACAAAAAGGAAAAGGATAAGGAAAAGAAAGAGGGGTAAAGTTTGCTCGGTTTAACGGTTGGAACATTTGTTTTAAGCGTTATACATTCTTCATTGCCTAACCATTGGCTTCCTATTGTACTTATAGCAAAAGGTGAGGGGTGGGGGTGGGGGAGGGTTATACTCTTTACCGCCCTCCTCGCCCTTTCACACACTTTAAGCACGGTTTTAATAGGTTTGGTTATAGGTTTTATAGGATATACGATTTCCCAATATCATGAAATCCTTTCAAAACTTGTAGCCTCCCTTATCCTTGCGATTCTCGGAATTTTTTATATTTCAAGGCATCTTAGGTTTGGTAATCCCCACCACCATGGCTTCGGGGTATTTTCCTTTTTTGGTCTTTTAGTAGCCATGTTTTTCTCACCTTGTATAGAGATAGAGGCGTATTATCTATCCGCGGGGGTTATGGGATGGGAGGCAATAATCACGATTTCGCTAATTTATGTGATAACCACGGTGATACTAATGGAAACATATGTTATTTTGGCCTTGAAGGGTTTTGAAGTTGCGAAAATGCATATACTTGAACATTACGAGAACCTTATAATAGGTTTGGCTTTGGTGATTTTAGGGGCGCTTAACTTTATACTGCGATGAGAATAGTTGTATTGACGGGTGCAGGGGTTTCGGCGGAAAGTGGGATTCCCACTTTTAGGGATGAAGGGGGGTTGTGGAGGAATTTTAAGGCGGAGGATTTGGCCACACCACAAGCCTTTAAAAAAGACCCAAAACTCGTGTGGGAGTGGTACAATTGGAGGAGAGAGATAATTTCCAAAGCCAAGCCCAATAAGGCACATTTGATAATAGCCGAGATTGAGGAGAAACTCGGGGCAACATTAATTACCCAAAATGTTGATGGTTTGCATCAGAAAGCGGGAAGTAAAAAGGTTATAGAATTACACGGGAACATTTGGAGGGATAAATTATTCCATCCCTTTAAAAGAAATACCTCCAAAATGTCCAAAATGCGGAGAATTACTTAGACCGGATTTTGTATGGTTTGGGGAACCTTTACCCGAGGATGCAATAACCGAAGCCTTTTATCTTTCGGAAAATTGTGATATAATGATAGTTGTGGGAACTTCGGGAGTTGTTTATCCGGCGGCTCATTTGCCCTTTATTGCAAAAGATAAAGGGGCAAAGGTTATAGAAATAAACCCAAAAGAAACTCCAATAAGTTCAATAGCAGACTTAAAAATCGGGAAAACGGCCTCCGAGGGAATGGAAGAGGTATATCATTATATTGAACGATCGTTCAAACAACTGCCATAGAATAAACGCTTATGGAAATTTTCACCCTTGCCTTTGTGGTTTTCACAATAATGAGCGGTTTCAGTATTCTATTTCCAATACTCCCGTTTTGGGCTACGAATCTCGGGGCAACACCCTTTGAAGTGGGCTTGGTATTTTCCGCATATCCGTTGGCGCAGTTTATCTTTGCACCCATATGGGGAAAAATATCGGATAGACTCGGGTATAAATTCGGTATTTCTATTGGAGCGTTGGGATTCGGTTTAACATCCCTACTTATACCCCTATATCCTTCGGTAATTTATCTGATAATCATTAGGTTTTTGGGTGGTATAATTTCATCCGCCGCATTACCATCAACGAGTGCGTATATAGGGGCTATATCCGATGAAAGGGTTTCTACAAGGAATTTTGGGATTTATGGGGCCTCCATTGGCCTTGGAATAGTTGTTGGGCCTTTCATAGGTGGTTTTGCGTCAAATTATGGTATTACGCTACCGTTTATAATTTCGGGGATTTTGGGGTTGTTTGCCTTTTTTGTCTCAATCTTAACACTTAAAAATGTTAAAGGGCAGATTCCCTTAGGTGTAAGGGCAAAGGGGTTGAAAACTGATAAGAAAATTCTCGTATTCTTGGCCTTTGTGATAATGGTTATAATGGTTAATTTTGAGGTTATCCTCGCCTTGCTTATAAAGGATAAATTTTCCTTAGGTTCCCGTGAGGTAGGTTATTTATTGGGTTTTTCCGGATTAGTAGGTGCAATTGTTCAAGGTAATGCGGGGAGAATAACGAGATTTACGGGGGAATGGGGGGCCATATTTTTGGGGTTTATGGCTTTGGCGGTTATATCCCCTTTAATACCATTGGCACCAAGTTTTAAAGTTTTGTCTTTACTCGTAGTTATACTTGTATCTTTTTCGGGGATATCCCAACCTTCAATGTTGAGTTTGCTTTCAAAAGGGGTTGAAAACAGGGGTGAGGTTATGGGCGCTTATCAATCGGCCAGTTCCTTGGGAAGGATAGTTGGTCCTGCCCTTGCGGGGTATCTATATTCCCTTAGCATTAAAATTCCATTTATATTCGCCTCTCTTTTGTCACTTTTTTGCCTGGTTATTTGGTGGAGGGCTAAAAAACTTTTTTCAACATAATAACCGTATTGCCGATTTAGTTTCGTAGTTTGTTGCACTACGGAAAAGAATCTTTCTGAACATTCATTCCTCAAATCATTAACCGGCGTATAATACCCCCTCTTTTATGATAGTGTTGTTATCTTTCATAGGTTTAAAAAATATTGAATTTGACAGTTCGGGCGAAAGTTTGAGAATAGTTTTAAAATATGACACGAGCTTAAAGGTGGATTCGGTAAAGGTATTCAAATCTACAAAAACCCACCCAATGGATAATCCCCTTACGGTTGGAACCCTATCCTATCCCGATAGCATAATGGTTGATACCACAAACGAAGATGGCAAATATTTGTTAAGGGTTTATTATGGTGCGGAAAAGTTTGATACGGGTTGGATAGCACTCACTACAAATCCCCAAACATCCAAAAACCAAGGAGATCAGCAAAATACGGAAAAAGCATCCTCAATAATTGCATTTGATTCAACAAAAACGAATATACTCATTTCAATCCTGCTTTTCGCCTTTCTGTTCTCCTATATGTTGTTTATAGCGAGGAGAAATCCGAATTTATATATAAGGAGAATTGCGGGTTTGGATGCCATAGATGAGGCCGTAGGCAGAACGGCTGAGTTGGGAAAACCGATAATATATACCACTGGTATAGGGAGCATAGATTCGCTGCCAATATTGGCCGGACTTACGGTTTTAAAGCATGTAACCAAAAAATCCTCGCTATATGAGGTTCCCGTGATAATGCCAAACAACGACCCTTTGGTTTTGGCTGCCGCCCGTGAAGTTGTAAAGGAAGCGTATATGGAAAGCGGAAGACCGGATCTGTACAACGAGAACGATATATTTTTCCTGACTACGGAGCAATTTGGCTTTGCTTCGGGTATCAGCGGTATGATGCAGAGGATGAAACCGGGTGCCGCGTTTATGATGGGTTATTTCTACGCGGAATCCCTTATACTTGCCGAGAATGCCAATATTAGTGGAGCGATTTCAACTGCCGGGACAACAGCGATAGACCAATTGCCGTTTTTTGTAGCAGCATGCGATTATACCATAATAGGCGATGAGTTGTTTGCGGCTTCCGCGTATATATCCCGTAATCCCCTTGAAGTCGCCAGTATAAAAACGGGAGACTGGTTTAAAGCTTTAAGCGTATTTTTTATATTCTTAGGTTCCGTTTTGGCTACATCGGTAATTTTCAATCCGCAACTTAAAGTTTATCTTGATTTCTTAACCGGCACTATATTCGGAATGGGGAGGTGAGAGATGCAAAGGCAAGGACCAATTGCGGTTGTGATTTTAAGCGCACTCTTTTCAACTATAACCTTTTTCCTAAAAGGGGCGGATGAAATACAAACCTACGGAATACTCGTAGCAATAGTGATTTCGGGTTTTGCATTACTCTTGGGTGTGGATAGCCTGATTTTATACCATACGAGAAACATCCAAAGGGGTAATAATACCCTTTTCAGCGGAATACTGCTAATAAGTTTCTGGGTAACGGTGTTTTGGGGCTTGTTTGCCTGGTGGAGATACGGTTCCCCTTTTGCCCAAAACTCAACATTTATGTGGTTATTTATCAATGTGTATTTGCCCTTAGATGCCACAATGTTTTCAATTCTCGCCTTTTACATCGCTTCAGCCGCTTATAGGGCTTTTAGGGCCAGAAACACAAATGCCTTAATCCTATTACTAACCGCCTCTACAATAATGATAGGTAGGGTATTGTATTCAAATATTGTTTTCCCTTTGGCTTTAAGTGTTTTCCTGTTTTTGGCGGGCTTTTGGATATTTACAAATACCGGGAAGTTATACGGTTCGGAGTTGGTTTTTAGGAGATTCTTAGGAGGTCTTCTTATGGGTGGAGCCATAATAGTACTTGTTCCTCCTATATTTAAATTTGTAGGGAGCAATATAGCAGCCGTTACGGATTGGATTCTCAGCGTTCCGCAAAATGCCGCAAAAAGGGGTATGATTTTGGGTTTGAGTTTCGGTCAGGTGGCCTTTGCACTTAGAATAATGTTTGGTATAGAGAGGTCTTGGATAAGATAAAAAATTTTTTATTCAATACTCATAGCCATACTATGGTTCTTGTATATAGATGTTTTTGGAATTGAGAGCATTAGGGGGCAGTTTACTTATTCTCACTGTCAAATATCCGTTATTCTCTATTTTTTATGCTTAGGGGGTATGCTATTTATACTGGGGCACCATATGGTAAAACCCATAAATTCGCTATACGGTTGGTTGTTTATAGTTTCCGATATAATTGTTTTTGCAATTATTATTTATAACACTTTACTTCTATGGGGTTCAGAAGCGGGAAGGTTATAGATCTTGGGTTTGCCTTCTATAATACTTGGTTTTTAGCGCTATCAACAATGATAGTTGTCGTAGTTCGCCGCTGATAACATACACCACTTTAAAATACCGTCTCTTGAAGGGTTGGGTAGTTCTTATATTATTTGTGATCATTTGGGTTTTATACGGTTTTACAAGAAAGGATGGGTTTGTAAGGAGAGTTTCCCCATTCGTGGGAATATTGTTGGCCCTAATTTACACATTTTCAAAAAACCCTTATATAGTTGCTTTAAGGGATGTAGTTGGTCCGGCTCCTATAATACCTTTTATATGGATGGCTTTGGACCCGTTTTATACCACCCATCAATTGGTTATAGTTTCTTCATTTTTATTCGTATGGGGTGCCTATTTGCTCCTTGTGGGTAAAAGTTTCTTATTGGGTAGCGTATTGATTTTCCTCTCTCCCATACCACTTATGGGTTTCTTAATCCCTTTAGTACGGCGGGAAGGGAAGGAGGAGGAAAAATTAAATACGGAAAACGAATTGGAAATTATACCTTTGGAGAAAAGGGAGGAATTTTCAAAAGCGAAAGATAAGGAAGAGGTCGTTTTTGTTGAGGAAGGTGGTGAAAATCCTCTATTACAGAGGTTGCTGGAATTCGGTATAAGGGGTAGAATAATAAATACCTCAAAGGGTCCGGTTTTAACCGTTTATGAGTTTGAACCCGCTCCGGGGGTTAGGGTGCAATCAATAAGCAAATTGGAAGACGACTTGTATGTTAGGTTAAAAAAACCCGTAAGGATAGTGGCACCATTACCCAATGGAAACATAGGGTTTGAAATACCAAACGATAAAAGGGTTTTTTATAACTTAAAGGATTTTGAGGAGGAGATTTTTGAGGGGAATCCATTAGAGGTTCCCATAGGTGTTGATGTTTTAGGAAATCCTTTTAGGTTCAACATATCATCGGCACCACATACCCTTATAGGAGGTGCGACGGGTTCCGGGAAAAGTATCCTATTAACGACCATAATATCCGCCCTTATTAAGAAAAACTCCCCAGAGGATTTAAACCTTATCCTTATAGACCCAAAAAGGGTGGAGTTGTCAATATTTGAGGGATTACCCCACTTGGTTTTGCCGGTTGCCAAGACGGTTAAAGAAGCCTCATTTGCCCTTAAAACAGCGGTTAATATTATGGATGAAAGGTATGCTATGATGTCCGCCATAGGGGCACGGGATATAGAATCCTTCAACTCAAAGGTTGATAGGTTTGATATGGAAAAGATGCCTTACCTCGTAATCGTTATAGACGAATTGGCGGATTTGATGATGTTGTCTCCCAAGGAAACCGCGGAAAGCATTCAGAGAATAGCCCAATTGGCCAGGGCGGTGGGTATTCACATGATAGTTGCAACCCAAAGGCCATCCGTTGATGTTATTACAGGTGTTATAAAGGCCAATTTCCCAACAAGGATAGCGTTAAAGGTAGCTTCAAGGTTTGATTCAAGGACGATTTTGGATACGGAGGGGGCGGAAAGGCTTTTGGGAAAGGGTGATATGTTGGTATTGTTGAGTGATAGGGCGGAGCCGGTAAGGGTTCATGGGTTTTATACATCCCATTCCTATGCCGAAGGCATTATATTGGATTATGCTTCGCAAAAACTCTCGCAAATGTGGGGTGTTGATCCGGGACATTTAAAGAAATTCTTGAAGGCTGCAAGGGAAGAGGGTGTGTTTTCCGCCATCTTCCGCGATGACGAGCCCGCTTATACCGAAAGGGTGGAGAGGTTATGCCATTTGGCAGAGGAAATCCTAAAAATTCCCGGTGAAAGTTTTAAGAATTTAATAAGCGAAACCCTTGAAAATTACTACCCTTATAGGTTCGTTCCCGATGAAGAAGAAGAGCAAACTTATGGCGGTAGCATTAGGAAAGTGGATAGAAAAATTTTAGATGCGGCAAGGATTTGCGAGGAAGTGGGTTATGGTTCGGCGAGTATGATCCAGAGAAGGTTGGGTGTTGGTTTTCCGAGGGCGGCAAAAATAGTAGATCAACTTGAAAAATTGGGATTTTTATCCCCACCCGAGGGTCCTAAACCCCGTAGAATCCTTATGAGCGTTGAGGAATTGGAGAAGAAACTCAGAGAACTCGGTTTAAGGTGAGATAGCGAGGGTTAGGCAACCTTATAAGACTATATACGCAAAACCGCTGGCAAAGTAGAAAGATAAAAAATAAAAACGGAAATCACCGCTTATTGCATTTATATAGGGAAAACCTCCTTGGGTTTTTCGGATGGATCTTTTTACAGTTTGCGGGGATGGACTTACACCTTTCAATATCCACAAGGGTATATTTCTGCCAACCGAAAACAAATGTCCATTTTAAATACCTCTGCGCTATTGCCACCGTTTCCCAATCCGAAAAGAGATTGTCGGGACAAATGCCGACTTTACGGTGTATCTTTTCTACACTTGGGGGGTTTATAACGAGATCGGTATAAAAGGGGTTTTTGGAGCGGATTTTTCCATAGGAATTGTATGCCAAAAGTATATTGAGCAGGGTTAAAGTTAGTATTAAGGCGAATTTATAACGAGGTTTCATTTTATCAAATAATTTTTCAAACCCATCAAGTTTCATTAACTCGGAAAAAGCCAAGGCGAAAAAAGGCAAAGAGGGGACTATATAAAAGGGTATCTGTTTTATACTAATCAGAAAGGGAAACGAAGAGGATAAAGCCAAAATGATATATAACCAAAAATTGCGGCTTAAAACCACATTGTTTGACTTGTATAGTCGTAAAATTAAGAGGACAAGTATAGGCATAAGTTCTCGTATTAGTCTAAGGATGATATACCACCTTTCTGGTGCCCTTTCCCTCTTACCCACAACCCCCGCAATTATCTGCCCTTTAAAGTAATGTTCAAGTAAAACCCTAAAATCTTTAAACATCAATAAGGCAAGAAACGGGATTAAAAAGCCGAGAATTACAAGGGTATAAACATTAAAAACTTTATGAAACCTTTTATCGTAAATGAAACCATATAAAAACGGATAAACCAAAACAAACAAACCCACGGGCCCTTTTGTCATAAAGGAACAAAATATAAAAAATCCCCCAAAGATCGCCCATACGCTTCCCCTTTTAAAGGCCAGCGTTAAGAATACCAAGGAAAGGGATGTCCAAAATAGGATGAAAACTTCCAAAATATTGTTTGATATTGCCCAGGGGAATATAGGCATTGCAACCAATAAAATGATCCACGACCATTTAACTTTACCGTTTAACAAATGTACCCAAACCGCTAATAATATCAAGGACATAATGCCGAACGATATACTAATATACCTTTCCAAGAGGGGTATATCCCCGAAAATCTTAAAAAACAATGCCTCTATCCAAAATGCCAAAGGTAAATGCCCATAAGATGGGTTCCCAAAAGATAATGTATATGCCGGTTTGAAAGGCGTTCCCACCCCTTCCGCCATGTTTCTTGATATACTCGCATAAGTTAAACCGTCAAGAAAAATACCATAGGAAAAAACCTTAAAAGATACGGGTAATAACAGAATAAGGAAGGCTAATAAAAAGTTCTCTAACCCTTTACGCAAATAGCCGCAAAAACACCAAGAATTTCCACCGTACCTATTACACGGTATCCCTCGTATTCGCTACTACCTATAATAAACGGTGTAATCTCGTTCTCGCTTTCGGCGAGTAAGACGCATATACCCTCGTTATCATCCTTAAAAACCTTTAAACCTCCATCTTTATCCTGTACTTCTAAAAACTTTTCAACGGAAGAGTATGCAAAGGATATTATCTTTAAAAGCCTCTTTTCATCCGTCGCCACCCTGAAAGTATCTTCAAGCGAGTAATACACCCTCCTTATAATCTTTCTGGGAACCCCATCCAAAATATCGTATAATTTGTTCAATTTTGAAACGGTTATTTTTCTCAACCCCTCATCAAAATCCCTAAATTTTGGAATAAATTGCGATAAAATGCTTTTGATTTCTTGATAAACCTCTTCCTGATTTTCAAACCTCAGAATTCCGGTTGAAGTCTGGAATACCAAAATGTTTATGGTTTTATCCTTTTCACTTTTGGTGTTAAACTTAGGGGATTGGAATGAGAATCCCCTTTTGGAGAACTCCTTTGCCAAATCCTCCACGAAATTCTCAAATTCTCCCACAAGAAGAACCCTAAATATCGGCCTTTCGGGGTCCGTTTCTTCAGGAAATATTAATAATTGCGTTATACCCGTGTTTATATACTCCTCTATAAGCCTCGGAACCATCACCCTACCTATGATTTCCAATCCGAATTTAATATCCACATACCTCCTGGTTTTTGGTTTTCTTAAAGTCTCCTCTAAGGTTCTGGCAATTTGGGCGAGTTTCCCCTGGGGTACTTCCAAGGTTTCAACCCTAACCACGGATATACCCTCGGGATATATGAACTCCTTTTCATAAACCTTTTCTATACCCTCTCCTCCAAGAATACTTAAAACACTATCCAAGGATACATACTTAGCAAGGCCAACCACCGTAATCCCGGACATTTTTATTCCCTTTTTTGTGGTAAAGTTGTGGAAAAATACCCTTACAATTGAAGGGTTCTCTTTTACCTCTCTATAAAACCTGTTCTGCCATAAAACTATTTCCGCCAATGTTTTGGAATCCCTTTCCTCCAAATATGCCTCAGTCCTTGACCTAACGAATTTTATAACCTCACCCTCATCACCCAAGAAAAACTTTTGCTCCTTCCCCGGAACCATTTTTAGGATTTCGTCAATTATTTCCTTGTATTTTCTAATCTTCACACCACCTATGGATATAAGGGATTTTAAACCTATTCCCCCTTTGGCAGCCGTTCTCAGCAACTCTATCATCTCCTGCCTATCCTTCAAGATTTCCGAGTCCCCTTTAAGGTTTGCTATTGACAATACTATAAGGGCATAAGGTGTAGGGGTTAATACGGTTGCAAATATTTTGTTTATATTGTATCCCTTGTCGTGTACAACCCCGGAAACGGCATCCAAAAGTCCCGCCCAATCCTTAGCAACAACCAAAAAATACACCTCATCACCCGATAAAAATATGTCCGCCTGTGGTTCTCCGCTTTTTTCCAATTTGTTTAATAAAACCTTTGTGGCTTCCTTTAAGGGTTCGGTTAAATCAAACCAACTACTTTTAAGTATATCTCCCCACTTATCCTTTTCCTTAACACCCTTCATAATGCTGAAATTATATACCGGTTTTGTTTCTTATTTTTACCATTTATCCGTTGCAAAACCTACCATAATCTGGCCGAATAAACCCTTGGAATCCACATCCGGTGCGTTATAAACTTCGCCAAAATCCGTATCCCATTTGCCTTTAAAAATTGGGAAGGTATAACCGAATCCCAAACCCAAGTTAAACCCGAAATCAAAATGCCCTCTAAGGGCAATGATGCCTATGTATTGGGAGTGATTGATATATATTGATTGTTGAGGATTTTCAAGTAAATCATTAAAATTGGTGTTTTCAATAACTCCCCCTTTTACTTCAAACCTTGAATAACCAACACCGAAGGAAGGATAAACCATAAACCTCCTCTCCCTCAAATTGTTGTGATATAATACATACCCCACATCGCCCGAAAAAACCATATTGTTAAAATATACCCTTTTGTTTTCCGAAATCCCTTCAACCCCGATAAACCTAAACCAATTCCCGACGAATACAAAATTATCCCATAAAATATATCCGCTTAGTCCCAAAATAACCCTGTTAAACTCCCCAACCTCATAACCCCGGGATGTAAAAGCGTTTATAACCGGGTTAAAATCCACTTGATACCATCCGGCCGTTAAAAAAAACCCGAAATTCATTTTCAGATTTCCCCCAAAACATCACCGTATATAGTCCCATCCCTCCCCCTCCTCAAATTAGTAATAACCAAATCCCCTTTACCTCTAACCTTTCCCTTAGCATTAAACTCGCATATCCCCTTATCCCCCAACACCAAAACCTTGGAATTATCCGAACTTATAACGGTTTTCCTTGTATTTTTTAGTAGAAGGACGGGTTCGGGAAAACCGGGTCCGTAGGGTTCAAGTTCGTATTTATCCCTCCAAAAATCGTCTCCAATTAAATCTTCATAGAACACCTCTGCATCTATTTTTATAGTTTTCTTAAAACCCCCCGGTGCAACCTTTAAGGCGTAATCGTTTAAATGTTTTCGCAATTTTTCAAGTAAATGCGTTTTTATCGTAAAACCCCCCGCTAGGGCATGACCCCCGTAATTTTCAAATATTTCACCGATTGTGTTTAAACTTTCAAAAACATTAAAAGGTTCTATTCCCCTCGCAGACCCCTTTGATGTTTCCCCCTTAACGCTGATAACGAAGGCTGGTTTGTTAAAGGTTTCCGATAGCTTTGACGCCACTATCCCTATTACACCTTCGTGTAATCCCTCAGCATATGCAAATACAACGGGTTCATCACCGTTTATTTCCCTAAGTAGCATGTCGTATATGCGATTTTGGAGTTTTTGCCTTTCCCTGTTCAACCTCTCTATCTCCTCCGCGAAAACCTTAGCATCTTTCCCCCTTGTTTTCGTCAGTAATTCAAAGGATTTCATAGCGGTTTTTAATCTCCCGGCGGCGTTAAGCCTCGGGGCTATTACAAAGGATATATGCCAAGTTTTTATAGGTGGTGATATTCCCGCCCCTTTATATATCGCTTTAAAACCCGCCTTTGCCGTTCCGTTGGATAAAACATTTAGCCCGTGTTTAACCAAGAGCCTGTTTTCACCCAGCAAGACCCCCAAGTCCGCTATGGTACCTACGGCCACCAAATCCATAAGGTTATAAAGTTTGGTTTTCCAGTTTTCCAAGTTCATATGTTGGTATAAAGCGTGTGCCAACTTAAAGGCTACCCCAACGCCCGTTAAACCCTCATTTGGATATCCTTCCGGATGAACGATTATTGTTCTCGGAACTTTGGGTGGCTTTAAATGGTGATCCGTAATTATCACATCTATTCCCTTTGACTTCGCCTCCTCAACCTCGTTATAAGAGGAAATTCCGCAATCCACCGTAATAATCAAACCTACACCTTCCTCCTTGGCCTTTCTTATGGCATTTGTTGAAAATCCATAACCTTCCGAAAACCTGTTTGGGATATACGGTATAACCTTAACACCAAAATCCCTTAAAACCCTAAAAAGTAAAGCCAAAGATGTTATCCCATCCGCATCGTAATCCCCATGGATTAAAATCCTCTCATCCCTTTTTATCGCGAATGAAATCCTATCAACCGCCTCGTACATCCCCTCCATTAAAAATGGGTCATAAGTTTTTACCAATGTTAAATCCTCAAACCTAACCCCCCTATTGGCCAAAATTTTCCTAAAAATTGAACCGAGTGGGGCTTCCACCTCCTCATTAATGGGCAACACAAACTCCACCATAATATGGATATTATACATCCGTATAATTCCCGGATTATGTTGTACATATATCCCTTTATAACCTTTGGCTCGGTTGCGCTAAACCATTATAACCTTTGGGCGGACAAGGAGCAAGCCGATGGTGTTCCAATGAAAAACCAGAATTCGGCTTTCGGTATGGGTATAGGGTTGGGTTATAGGGTTCAATATCTTGAATTGGGCATAGGTTTCTCCGCACTCTATACATCCGCAACATCAAATTGGAGGGAAGGAAATTCAAACGCACATTGGAATTACACATTAAAGCATAGGCTTTTAAACTTCCTCATATACCTTCCCATTGGCCTAAACTACCCATTAACCGATCAGTTTTCCGTCTATTTTGGTGTTAAACCTATAATGGGTTTTTCAAATTTGTCATGGTATGATTCCGCTTATGCGTATGCTATGGGCTTTTCCTCTTATGGTGTCATTGATGCCTCTTTGAGTAAGTCTTCTTTTGGCTTGGGTTTTGATTTCGGTGGGGATTTCGGTTTTTCAAGGTCATTTGCCCTATATTTCAGGTTCGGTTATGATGTTATAAACTTTAAGGGTTATGAAGGTGAGTATGAGGAAAGGTTATCCGATGGTACGAGGCGCACAAAATTGGCTTACTTGGTTTTCGATACCGATAACAACACCTTATCCGTAAAGGACAGGCCTTATGACCCGTCAAAAGGCGAAATACCCGGTGAGGAAAACCTGAGCGGATTTAGGTTTTCGTTGGGTATAAAAGTGGGTATTGGTAGATGAGGGTTTTGGTTGTGGGTAAGGGGGGAAGGGAGAGCGCCATCGTCTGGAAGTTGGCGCAATCCCCTATAAAGAAAGAGATTTATACGGCCCCCGGAAATCCCTTCACTTTGAGGTTTGGAAAGAATGTGAAAATTGACGAGGAAGATGTTGAATCCTTGGTTAAGTTTGCAAAGGATGAAAAAATAGACATTGTCTTCCCGGGAGGGGAAAATAGTATAGCCTTGGGTATAGCGGATGAATGTGAAAAAAACGGCATAAAGGTTGTGGCACCTAAGAAACATGTTGCCAAACTTGAAAGTAGTAAGGTTTGGGCAAAGGAGTTTATGAGGAGATACGGTATACCCACGGCCGATTTTGAGTATTTCCATAAGGATGAGGTTGAGGAAGCGTTTAGGTTTTGTGAGAATGTTGAATATCCGGTTGTTATAAAGGCCGATGGGCTTGCCGGCGGTAAGGGTACATTCATAGCCAAAAACTTTAAGGAGGCTTTGAAAATAGTTGAAGATTTGTTGGCTAAATCAAAATTCGGTAAGGCATCCGAGAGTATAGTTATAGAAAAGTTTTTAAGGGGGGAAGAGGTTTCCGTTTTTGTAATATCGGATGGTAAGGAATGGGATGTTTTGGCTTATGCAAGGGATTTTAAGAGGTTGTACGATAACGATGAGGGTCCGAATACTGGGGGAATGGGTTCCATAGCACCCGTTGAATTGGATGATGAAACGGAAAGGTTAATAAGGGGAAACATCATTGAGAGAACATTTGAGGGTTTGAACAAAGAGGGGTTGAGGTATATGGGTATATTGTATTTTGGACTTATGATAACCGATAACGGCCCATTTGTTTTGGAATACAATGTAAGGTTTGGGGATCCGGAAACTCAGGCCATCTTACCCTTGATAGACGGAGATCTCCTTGAAGCGTTGTTATCGGTTGCGGATGGGAACTATAAGAAATCCACATTGAGGGTTAAGGAAAATCTATACTCCTGTTGTGTTGTTTTGGCCTCCAAAGGTTATCCGGAAAATCCGGAAAAGGGGAAGGAAATCAAAGGGATTTCCGATGCGGAAAGGGTATCCCTTGTATTCTTTGCGGGTGTTGAGGAAAAAGATGGTAAGTTATATACATCCGGTGGTAGGGTTCTATCCGTGGTGGGTTTGGGCGGGAGTAAGGAAGAGGCCAGGTCTAAGGCGTATGAAGGGGTTTCAAAAATACACTTTGAAGGTATGCATTATAGAAGGGACATAAATTGGTAAATAAATTTTGGGGTTTATTTGTGGTTTTTATAATTCTCCTTAGTGCGAAATTTATACCGGAGCAATCCGTTTTCTGTTTTTACAGGGAATTAACGGGTATTCCCGATGGGGGTTGTGGAACATTGAGGTCTTTAAAAAGCCTTGCTGCCCTTGACATCCTTTCGTCCTTTAACTATAATCCCTTAGTCCCCTTTATACTCCTGTTTATCGCCGCTTTTCCATTTATTAGTGAGAAATTAAGGGTGTTGCTTGTTGCCTTTATACTTTTTTCATTCATCATCCTTACGGTTTTTAGGTTTTACCTGCACATTAAAGGTATTCGCTTACCGGTAATATACCCCTCTACTCTATGAGTATTCCCAACCCCACACCGAGGTCAAATATTATTCCTCCGAGGGCGGTTGATGGCCCATTTATCCTTCCAATTCCCTTTATTTCCCAAGGAAATTTGTAAATTGGCAGAATATAACCAACCCCTCCGGATAAGAATAAAACCCATTTTTTCTTAGTAAATACCCGCAAGTAAGGGACCAAGACTAAGGATTCCCTCTTTAGATCCGTAATACTCCCCGGATTGTTTAGAAGCGAATCAAAATCCACAACATTTTTACCCACGGTTAAATCCACTTTTGACTTACCTATACCCATTTGTGGTAAAACTTTTATATCCTTAAAGTTAAAGAATTTTCCAAATGAAAGGTACCAGCAACTACCTCCAAAACCTACAAGGTTTGAGGAGTTGTAATAATTTCTATGCCATAGGTTTAAATTCCGCTTTGATATAAAATACCTCTTTGCAAAAATCCCTAACTCTCCGGATGTAAATATGTTAAACGATGAAACGCTTGGATAACCCGAGTTTTGAAGGTGTTGGTTGAGGTCATTAACATTAACCGCATTTCCGCCAAATGACATAAAATAAACCACACCCCAACCGCTAAAAACCGAGAAAAACCTCTCTGCTAATTGCGATATACCGAACATTTTACATTAATCTTCCCTTTTACCCATTTCCACATCAAGCAACAATATCGCCGCTGAATTATTCCCGGCCAATTCCAACCTACCCACAACTTCTGATGTTATTTTTTCCTCTTCAACCTGCTCTTTTGCAAACCATTGGAGCATTTCAAAGGCCGCGTGGTCGTTATATTCCCTTGCCAATTCTATGAGTTCGTATATTAGGGAGGTTATTTTCCTCTCGTGTTCGTAAGCATTTTTGAAGGCTTTCAACGGGCTTTCCCATTCGCTCGGAGGTGCTGGGATTTTTCCCAATTCAACTTTTTCGTTTCTATCAAGTAGATGGTCAAAAAACTTCATAGCATGCTCAACCTCTTCCTTTGCTTGTATCCTCAACCACTTTGAAAATCCCGTAAGGTCTAAATTCTCAAAATATGCGCTCATAGAGAGGTAAAGGTATGCCGAATAAAGTTCATTTACTATCTGCTCGTTAAACTTTTTACGTAGTTCCTCTTTCATACGCCGGTATTCTACGGTTGTTTCAA
>CAYRSH010000019.1:10346-26041 GCA_964426895.1 uncultured bacterium | reverse complement strand
GAAAACCCGTTTTACCTTAAACCAAACCCCCCACCATGCTATTTACCGAATACCGTTTTTTATTTGTAGGGTTGCTAATATGGATCTTACTGCGGGGGATATTATGAAGAGGTTATGTTTTATACACGCGTAATATTTCCAAACGCTAATGCAAACCATTTGCAATAAGGATATACCATAAATATGACAACAGGGTTAAAATATCAAGTAATGCTAAAAGATAGATATGGGAGAAAATTCAACTACTTGCGAATTTCCCTAACGGATAGGTGTAATTTGAGGTGTAGGTATTGTATGCCAACATTTGGGGTAAAGTTTATGGACTGGGAAAAGGTTTTAACATCTCGGGAAATATTAAGACTTGCAAAGATATTTAAAGAATTGGGTATATCCAAGGTTAGGCTTACGGGTGGAGAACCACTTTTAAGATGGGATTTAAAGGAAATAGTTGAGGGTTTAAAGGAATTAAACCTATCGCTAAACATCACGACAAACGGCATATTATTGGATAACTGCTTGGATTTCTTGAAAGGCAGGGTGGATTACCTAAACATAAGTTTGGATACCTTTTATCCGGAAAAATACGCCTATATAACGAGAAGTTCTCCTGAAATGTTCTTTAAGGTTATGAAAAACATATACGATGCCTTGGAAAAGGGGTTTAAAATGGTTAAAATAAACACCGTAATAGTAAAGGGTTTTAATGACGATGAGATCTTTAACTTCGTTGAGTTTGCCAAAGAAAAACCGGTTGCAATTAGGTTTATAGAATATATGCCATTTGATGGGAACGATTGGTCTTGGGAAAAGGTTGTAAAAGTCGGGGAAATAAAGGAAATGATTTCCCAAAAATATCAACTTATACCTATAAACGGATATTCGGAAGTTTCAACGGATTATATAATACCCGGATTCAAGGGTATGGTGGGTTTTATCGGTTCAATGAGTGCCCCGTTTTGTAATACCTGTAATAGGTTAAGACTAACAGCGGATGGGCATTTAAAACCCTGTCTATTTTCACCATTTGAGGTGGATTTGAAAACCCCTTTGAGGTCTGACGCTTCCGACGAAGATATTAAAGATATAATCATAAAAGCCGTATATGAAAAACCCTTTGGCCATCCGGGTGCGGAGAAAATATTAAAAACAGCGCATAAAAATAGGAAAATGGTTGCAATAGGAGGGTAAAAATGGTGGATGTTAGCAATAAAATAAAGACTTTAAGGTATGCAAAGGCGGAGGCGTTTATAAAAGTGGGAGAGAAGTCTCTGCAAGCGATCAAAAACGACAATGTTCCCAAGGGTAATGTCTTTGAGATAGCAAGGGTTGCCGGCATAATGGCGGCGAAAAGGACGGGTGAGATAATTCCCCTATGCCATAACATACCTTTACTTTACTGCAATATAGATTTTGAAATTTTAGAGGGGGGTATAAAAGTTATTTCCGAGGTAAAGGCCATACACCAAACCGGTGTGGAGATGGAGGCGCTGTCAGCCGTATCCGTTGCGGCTTTAACCGTATACGATATGTTAAAACCTTTGGAAGAGGATATAGAGATTTCAAATATCAGGTTGGTTGAGAAGAGGGGTGGTAAAAGCGACTTTTATGACAAACTGGAAAATGTGGAGGCTGCGGTAATAACAGTATCCGATAGCGTATATGCCGGGGAGAAGGAAGACGAGAGTGGGAAATTGATATTAGAAAAACTTGAAGAGGAAGGCGTTGAAATAGTAGGGTATAAGGTTATACCCGATGAACCGGAGATGATTAAAGGGGTTTTAAAGGAATTTGTGGAAAAGGGTGTGGATCTCGTTTTAACTACCGGTGGCACGGGTTTCAGCCAAAGGGATTTTACCCCTGAAGCCACAAAGGAAATAATAACGAGGGAAGTTCCCGGGATACCGGAGTTTATGAGATTTTACGGATATGAAAGGTTACCATATTCTATGCTATCAAGGAGTGTAGCGGGAATAGTTAATAAAACCTTAATTATCAACCTTCCGGGTTCAAAGGGAGGAGTAAAGGATGCTTTAAATTTGCTATTTCCCTACATCTTCCACGCTATAAGGGTTATAAGGTTAAACGGGGGTGGCCATGTTAAAGGTGAATGAAGCCCTTGAAAGGATATATAACAGGGCAAAACCCTTGGGTACAATTGAGGTACCTATAAGTATGTCTTTGGGTTTTGTTTTGGCAAAGGATATACATGCAAAATTTGACCTACCCCCATTTGACCAATCGGCTGTTGACGGTTATGCCGCAGGCTCACATGGGTTTAAATTCAAAGTTTTAAAGGGGGATATCAAAGCGGGCGATATACATGATATGGAAATATCCGGAGACCAGGCGGTAAAGATATTTACCGGTGCAAAAATACCAAAGGGAACATATGCGGTTATACCGAAGGAGAATGCGATATTAAGGGATGGCTATATAGAGGTCAATAAGGTTTTCAAAAAAGGTGATAATATCCGTCTTAAAGGAGAAGATGTTAAAAAGGGGGACTTGGTTATAAAAAGCGGGACGCTTATAACCCCGCCTATTATAGGTGTGTTGGCATCGCTGGGATATTCAAGTGTAAAGGTTTATAAAAAACCATCCGTTGCCGTAATAACCACGGGGAATGAGTTGGTTGATATTGGAGAGAAGATAGAGGAAACAAAAATTGTGGATTCAAACTACTATCAGATTTCTGCTATGCTTGAAGGATGGGGTATAAAGGTTTCTTACAGGGAGCGCGTTCCTGACGATCCGGAAAAACTCATGATAGCAATAAGTAAAGCCTTAGAACACTCAAATATTGTTATAACCGTTGGGGGGGTTTCTGTGGGGGATTACGATTTTGTAAAGGATGTGGTTAAAAAACTCGGTATAAGAAAGGACTTTTGGCAGGTTTTGCAAAAGCCGGGGAAGCCCCTGTTTTTTGGTGTTAAGGGTAGAAAACTGTTTTTTGGATTACCCGGAAACCCCGTTGCCGTTAGCGTTTGTATGTATATATATGTTAGGGCGGCTATAAGAAAGATGATGGGATTAAATGGCAATGTATTTGAAGATTTTGTGTATGCCATTATCTCGGAAGATATTCAAAAAGGCCCCCAAAGGTTGGAGTTTATCAGGGGTTATATGTATTACCCTAAGGACAGAAAGTATTTACCCGTCGTTAAACCTATACACAAGAGGGGTTCTCATATGCTGAGTAGCCTAATAAACTCAAATGCCCTAATATTGGCGGAGGAGAATATAAGTCATATTGAACACTGTGAGGAGGTTAAGGTTTTACCGTTAAGGTGGTTTGAAATATGAAGGTTAAGGTTTTGTTTTTTGCAAGGAGTAGGGAAATCGTGGGCGAGAGAGAAATAATCTTTGAAACCAAAGGTTCAAAGGTTTCAGATGTGATCAACGAGTTAATAAAACGCCATCCAGCCCTCGGAAATATGAAATTTTCCGTAGCGCTAAACAGGAGATTTGTAAGGGGTGATGAAATGGTTAGGGAAGGGGATGAATTGGCTATAATACCACCGGTTAGCGGGGGATAGATATGAAAGTTGTTATAAGTGAAAATTCTTTGGATATTACAAAGGTATTTTCGGAAATAGGAAAAGATGGGTGCGGTTCCGTTGTTATATTTACGGGAATAGTCAGGGGTAAAAACAGGGGAAAAGAGGTTATTAGGTTGGAATACGAGGTTTATAAGGAGATGGCGGAAGATGAAATTATGAGGATATGTGAGGAGGCCAAGGAGAAATTTGGTTTGAAAGATGCGGTTGTAATTCACAGGATTGGGATTTTGTATCCCGGTGAGGTAGCGGTTGTCGTAGCAGTTAGTAGTGGGCATAGAAAAGAGGGTTTTGAGGGGTGTAAATATATAATAGACGAAATAAAGAAAAGGGTTCCAATATGGAAAAAGGAGGTTTTTGTTGATGGAGAGGAATGGGTTGAATAAGGTTTTTATTGTGGGTGCGGGTGCATTGGGGTCAAACATCGCCTTTCAACTTTTAAAAATGGGTTTTAATGTGGCAATAGCAGATGGGGATATAGTTGAAGAAAAAAACTTGCAATTACAACCCTTCTATTCAAGGATGAATATCGGGGAACCAAAGGTTTTCGCGCTAAAAAAAGCATTTCCAGAAATCATACCAATATACGCCTATGTTGATGGGGAAAACATTCAAAGGTTTGCGGAAAATTATGAAATAATCGTTGATGCAACGGATAATCTTTGGAGTAAATACCTTTTGTCGTGGTATTCACTTGAAATGGGGAAAAGGTTTATATCTTGTGGGATAAGGGGAAGGGAGGGAATTATTATAAAAGATGTATGCGTATTCTGTAATGTGGAATTTGACATTACGGAGGGATGTGGGGAGACAAACTCAACCTTGGATACGGTTTTTATCGTATCTTCCCTTTGCTCTTCGCTAATATCGGAAATTGATAAGAAACCGGAAATATATTATTACGATGGACATTACCGTTCTTTAATGAGGTTTGAGCCCCTGCGCTGTTCGTGTGAAAACAGGCCATTTGATATGTTTTTAACCCCATATTCGTGCGAGTACCTCGGTATAAGGGTTTTAAATGCCGATAATTTGGAAATTGAGAGTTTAAAGGATGGTGTAGCGATAAGTTGTGCCAACGGGATAAAGGCTTTCAGGTTGGCTTTAAACTTACGGAAAATGAGATATAAAGCGCATTTTGTGATGAATAACCTATGCCCGTATATCCAATCCTATTAATAATTGCTTTTCTTTATTCCACCGTTGGGCATGGGGGTGGGAGTGGATATTTGGCGGTTTTTCACCTCTTGGGAGTTGAACCCTATTTAGCATCCTCAACGGCATTAATTTTAAACCTAATGGTATCATCCTTGGCCTTCTTTAATTACCGCAGGTTTTTTAAACTTCGTGAGATTATACCCTTCGTGGTATTTTCAGTCCCTTTGGCATATTTGGGTGGCAGTCTCCACCTACCCGGCGAAATTATCAGAAAGATAACGGGAATTGTCATATTGCTGGTGGGGATAAGGATGTTTCTTAAAATTCCAACAACCTTGGGTTTCAAAAGTTTAAACCCGTATTTGCGGTTTATCATATCGGCTTTTGTGGGTGGGGGTTTGGGATTCCTTGCGGGAATTATAGGGATAGGAGGGGGAATATTTTTAAGCCCGGTATTGATATTTTTCGGATTTGACCCTAAAACTACCGCATCTTTATCGGCATTTTTCATACTTATAAATTCCACAAGTGGACTCGTAGCCCGTTTGGGTTTCGTGGATATAGATATAAAATTTGTGATATTGAGCCTTATATCCGTATTCATAGGGGGTTTTGCAGGTTCATATCTCGGCTCTTACAGGTTTCAAAGTAATACTATTAAAATTCTCCTCGGTGTGGTGCTTGCAGTTGCCGGTATTAAACTCCTACTCTAATACCAAAACCTTCTTAACCCCGTTAGAACCTTTATAGAAATAAATCCCCTTAGTTTTCGGTTTTGAAACCCTCCTACCATCAACGGTGTATATGTTATCCCCTCCCCTTGTTATAAACCTCCCCTTCTCCATAACGATTGTGGAAGGCTCTTTAAAGCCTATATTTGCTATCCAAGTGGTCCATAAGGAATCCGTTCCCGCCTTCGGCAATTCCGCTATAACCCATAATGAGGAATCAACGGGATCCGGAGAACCCCCAAAGTAATCCCCCCACCTGTTTCTACCGGAACCGTGGTCGTTAAAGTACCAACTTAAACCCGCTTTATACACATTGTAAGGGGAAAAGAGGGTATCATAACCCGCCCTTGCTATGTATGTGGCGGATGGGTAATTCGTACCGGATGTTCCAACCCTCGTAAAACTTATGGCAACACCCTTTGGCGATACGCTCACAGCCGGGAATATCCAACTTATCCCGTTTTCGTATAACCTCTTATCTTCCAAAACCACACCCGTCGTATCAACAACGACAAATCTAACGGATACCAAGGAGGAATTGAGGGGGTGGGCTTCATTAAATGTGTAGTAAATCTTCCCGTTTAGATAATAAACCTGAAAGGTTGCGGGTACAACTTCAAGGTCCGGATAACCCCCTCCCTGTGGGGCATTAGGAGGGGTGGAATAGGGGGAGATTGACAGGGTTATGCAGGGTGATAGTTGAGGCGATGAAACCGGCCCGTAAATTTTATACATCCTGTTAAACCTTATCAGATAAATGGCATCGGAATAGTCGTAGGTACTCCTTGAAACCCTCGGCCAAGAAGGCATACAACCCAATTCCGAATCAACAAAATCCTCCCAAGACGATAAAGTGCCGTTGTACGCATCGGCTTTGTTTAAAACCCTAACTTTTGGGTAATACGCAGAGGATGAAAAACCTATCTGTTGCGATGATATTACTATCCACTTATCGTTAAAGCCCAATTCCGGATAATCCGCCCAATTGTTTGTTAAAGTGTTATCATCGTATTTGGCGTTTAGTCGATAAAAATACCATCCCCCTAAGGGGTTATCTCCCTCCGAAACCGCCAACAGATAATGGGATTCTCTCCTTGAAGAGTTGTAATACAAGGCCAAAACTATCCACCTTCCGGAAATTATATCGTACGCTATCTTGGGGTCAAAGGGCAAACCTCCGGAAGGTATTACGGATGAGAAGAACCCGCGAAGGGTATTGCTATATTCCGTAATCCCGGTAAATTTGTTTATAAATGCGATACTCGTATTAACTACCACACCCACATGCGTGCTACAAGCGGCGAGTTGCGGATCCGGTGGTATCCAACCCGTATATGAAATACCTTCAAAATCCCTTATAAGGGTATCGGATGGGTAGGGGAGAAAGTCGGGATAATCCCCCGTTTTATCTCCAAGGGGAACTTCTGCGGATTTTTCCCAAGCGTTCACATTCCTAAATTCCATAATTTCCTCCGGTGTTATCGGTATATACTCCTTCGGGGGATTCGGCATATACCCCGCTTTTATTAATACCGTATCAATTGCCAATATAAATAATCCTATCATCCCCTTTATTCTAAGGGAGGGAGATCCTGTAAATGGATACCCGGGTTTTGTATATGTCCCTTTTGTGAAAACTCATAGAACGCTTTATTTTAAAGACCAAATCCCCCTTTCTCTCAAAGGAAAAACCGTAAATTTTAGACAGTTTATCCAAAAATGGGTCGCTGTTTGCCCCCAAAAGCGTCCAAACAACCCTCGCACCTTTTATGGCGCATTCAATGAACTCCCTATCCGCCCCCTTTCTCTGCATACCAAAAGGGGGGTTCATAATAACGGTTTCACACTTAAAGTTAAACACCCTAACATCGGCATTAATAAAATACACCTGTAATTTCCCGTAAATTTCATTTGCTAATAAAAGATTCCTTTTTGCAACCTTTAACGCTTCAAAGTCTATATCAACACCTACAACAAACTTCGCACCCAATATCGCGGCTCCTATGCTCAAAACACCCGTGCCGCACCCCAAATCAAAAACGACTTTACCCTTTATATCCTTATAAGCCATATTCAGAAATTTCACCGCTATTTCCGGGGGAGTTGGGTATTGTTCCAAGTGGGGTTTCGGATTTATAAAGGTCGCAAGGGTTTGTAAGAAGATCTCATCCTGTTTCCTTAACATATCCTTTGAACCTATTATAATTCCATAGAAACACGACACTTAGGATGAATACGGAATATAGGATAACCATCCATAAAGGGATTTTAAATTCAAGGATCGGTAAGTGTAGGTTATAAGCAAACTCAACCAAACCGTAGAGTATGTTGAACAGGACTTCTGCCGATTTGTCAAAGGGATAGCCAAAAAACATTCCGAGTATTTGGGAGTACATAAACAGAGTCATAATGGGTATAATCAAAAGGTTTAAAGGGGCATAAATTATTGGGGATTTTCCAAAGAAATAAAGGGAAAAAGGTGTTGAGAATATTAATGCGCCGAAAACGGATGTTATGATGTTTTTTGGGAATAATATAAACCCAAGGATTGCGGAAAATGATAACCAAAAGGATGGAGAGAATATCCAAAGGGGTTCCCATAAAAGGCATAAGGCAAAGGCCAACATAAACACATTTAAAGACTTTACAGGCCTTGATATAACTTTTGATGCCGTATAAAGGGTTAGCATTAAAGACGCTCGGAAAACGGAAGGGATAAGACCCACAAAAAACGCATAAACCCAAACGAATAGGGATGAAAAAACATAAGACCAAACCCCAAGCCTTAAAAACCTAAGGATATACAAAACCGCCAAGAATATTATGCCTACATGCAATCCGGAGATCGCAAGGATATGTCCAACACTTGTATCATAAAACATACTTTTTGTTTTGTAATCCATTTCTCTAATACCGGTTATAATGGATTTCGCAAACAAATACTGACTTTCAGAGCCGGTTGATTTTATAAGTAATTTATCAACGAGATCAACAAACGGCCGAAAGGAGGAGAATTTGTAATATTCGGAAACATAAAATGTATCGTTTGAAACCCTTCCTTTAACCAAAATATTCCCAATAGGATAAGCCAACTTATCACCAAACAAAACGGTTTTAAACCCTTCACCTACAACAAACCCTTTACCCACATCATAAACCTGAACTTCGCAAAAATCACCCCCCTTGGGTATAACCCTCTCCCAAACCCTTATATATCCCAAGAGAAAACAGAGTATAATTCCGAGAATTTCTAAGGGATTTCTTAGAAACAATGGTAATAAAATAAAGGGTAAAAGGGCGAGACCCGTGAATTTAAACGATATACCCAAAAATACAAAAAACGAGCATAAGGAGGGATAATACAAGAAAAAATTATATGCGGGTTTGGAAATTTTTACCTGCCTTAGAATAAACACCTATGGAAATTTTGTTGAAAGTGCTTGTCGTAGTTTCTATTTTAAGTTTGATATCTTTCGCGGTAGCTATATGGTATTTAGTGCTAAGGATCACAAAAACCCTTGAAAGCATAGACAAAAACATAAAAAGGATGGCAGACGATATGGAGAGGGTTTTGAAAAATGCCGATAGCATAACGGAAAAAATTGACAACATCTTAACCCCCATTGAAAAGATAACAAAGATTACCCCGATTTTGGGCTTAGTCATTAGGTTTTTCCCCTTTTTTAAAAAGGGTAAAAAATAACGGCCTTATAATACCACCTTATGAAAAGGGGTATATTTATTTTACCGGTGTTAGTAGGCCCCTTAGGGGCACAACTCTTTTACGCGTATCCCCAAACGGTATTTGGTCTCAGGGGAGTGTATTCCTTCCGCTTCATGCACACGGCGTTCTTGTTTGAGGACGACTTAGATAGGCTGTTCTATCCCGTTAAACTCCCGGAAATAGAGGGTGGAAGGTTCTTCTCCGCGTTAACCAACCCCTTCGGGAACGAAAGGGCACTTGACCCCACGGCTCCCACAAACAACCAACTTATCTTAGGGGCGAAGACAAATGTTTTCTTAAACCTTTCTCCGTTGTATATGCAAACGGATCTAAACCTCGGAGTTTCTTCAAAATTGGATACGGTTTATTATGAAAATTGGAGCGATCCGGATAACAAATATGCGGATAGGATGGAATTAAAGGATAGCGTGTTCCACGGTGATGGATACGGTGAAAAGGGTTTCCTATTATCCCTTGGCAATCAAACCCTTGGCTTTTTGTTCCTGTATTCAAGTATGAACATTAAAGTTTACCCGCAAAGAACGGGGGTTTTCCCGTTCTCTTATGGAAATTACAGGTATGTGTATAAAGAATACGATAACATAAACAACACCTTACAATCCTCGGATTCCACGGAATCTTACAGGGTCGTTGATACGAGTATAACACCGGTTTTGTTTGGGGTGTCGTTCGGTTTCGGCGGGTTTTCCGGAATGGTGTTTGGCGGTTTTATGGGTGTAGGCGATAGGGATACGGCAAATAGGTATGCTGAGAGTAATACGGATCCGGCAAATCCCTTTACCGGTCAGAAATGGAATGATGTTTTAACCGCCAACGGTAAAGCCTCCGGACCCATATTCGGATTGCAGGGGGATTTGGCCTTCGGTTCCGAGACTTGGAAGTCCAACCTAATGTTTGCCTATGCCCTTAGATATCTTTCAAACGGAAAGGGTAAATCCAACGAGGTGAATTGGTGGGGGATATACAACGCCACTCAAAACCCCATTTTTAGTACGCTTGATTCCACTATCAGCGAGTACAAATACTCCTCAAACACGCATGATATAACGATATATCTAAGGAATAAATATCCGGTTCATGAGCAAGTTTTGTTCGGTGCCGGATTGGCCTTAGAAATGGTGTTTGGTAGAATGAGTAGGGATTACACAAATGTTTTAAACAAAAGGATAAACTTTACCGACACGGATGGAAACGGTTCTGTTGATGCCCCCGGAGATGTTAGAACAACAACTTATACCCAATCTTCTTACAAGGAGAATGTATCAACCACATCTTTCAACTACTACATACCCGTTGGCTTTGAACTCGTGCCCATAGCGAGTTGGGAGGATGTTAAGTTAAGGCTTGGGGCATTGTATTCCCATACATCAACCACAAGGACTACAAAAACCTATGATTGGAGCGTAGAGAGTAAGACTAAAACCGAAACATCGGGGGGAACAACTGAAACTCCAAACGATATAACGGTACCGGGTGAGAATATATCCAAGACAAAAACCTCCATATCAAACACCACCTTCTATTACGGTGCATCCGTGGCAATAGCAAAGAGGGTTGTTATAGACTTTACCGGGTTTGGAAGTGGAATATTAACGCCGGCGTTTTGGAACATATCCGTTGTACTCAGGTATTAAACATTTCACCTTTATAATACAAGGTTAGCGGAGAGGTGGCCGAGCGGCCGAAGGCGGCGGCTTGCTAAGCCGTTGGGGAGGGTAATACCTCCCCCGTGGGTTCAAATCCCACCCTCTCCGCTTTTTTAGGTTATGGAACTTTATGAAATCTACATAGAGGTTTTTAGCGGTGAGGTTATACCTTTGAGCGAATTCCTTCTGGATGTAAAAAACGGCAAATATGGAAATTTTTCGGAAGAAGAGATAAGGGCTTTTCGGTATCAATTGGAAAACAACATTCAGGAAAGCGCATACTTAAAAGGCGAGGAATTATCCCTAAGCGATATAGATATTGAAAGTGTTATTGAAGAAAACATAGAGGAGATTAGGAAAACCTTTTTGGAGGTCTTTGGTTGGTTGTAGAAAAGATAATATTGGGTGTTGTTCAAGGCATTACCGAGTTTTTACCCGTTTCAAGTTCCGGACATGTGGTTTTTTTAAAACACATTTTTGGGTTGGAATTTAGGGGGGCATTTTATGAAACTTTTTTGCATACCGCCACATTTCTCTCCGTAGTCTTTGTATTACGGGATAAAATCTTTAACCCACAAAATTTTAAAAAATATTTCCCCCTTTCGGTGGTGGCCACAATACCCCTAATTCCTGCTGTTTTTATAATAAAACCCCTTGAAGATACATTTAACAACCCAAAAATTTTGGCTTTCACCTTTCTCATAACGAGTGTTTTTTTGTTTTTAACCCTTTTTGCACCAAAAGGAAATGAAAAGCCCAATTTAAAAAACTCAATAATTATGGGTATATTTCAAATGATAGCACTATTACCGGGGGTTTCAAGGTCGGGGATTACAATATCGTCTGGGATATTTTCAAAAATGGAACCCGAAGAAGCCTTTAATCTATCCTTTTGGATATTTTTACCGGCATCCCTTGGTGCCTTTGTGTTGGAAAGCAGGCATATAAAGGAAATAAACCTTAATCTTTACGATTTTATCGTTTGGATAATAACATTCTTCGTTGGCGTTATATCCCTTAAACTTTTAAGGCGGGTTCTTCTGGGTAAATTTTTCTGGGTTTTTTCGATTTATACCCTCTTTCTTTCTATCCTTTCCCTCTTAATTTTCAACCTTAGAATTATTACACTATGAAAAGGGTTTTAATGATATTGGCATTGGCTTTACCCGTTGTGGCATTTGCACATAAGGGACACGATAAAGGGCATAAAAAGGGACCTGTTAAGGAAATAAAGGGAATAATAAGCGGTGCGGTTTGCGGTGTCCACGGTATGGTGTGTAAGCACAAACCCGGGGAAAACGGATACGAGTTGCTGGGATTGTTTAACGATAACAGGGGATTCTTTTACTTGGCAAATGTCCCCCAGGATGTTTTGACAAAGATAAACAGGGAAGAGGTCGCAGTTGTGGGTAGGGTTTATAGGGATAGGGCAACGATAATAGCCGAGAAAATTGTAAAGGATGGGAATGTGGTGTGGCAAGCGGAGATGAAGGAAAAGGATAAAGGCGGGGAAGGGAGCAAGAGTAAGTAAAATCTACGGGATTATAGCATACTTAAAGCCTTTACCCCTTTTGAGGTTTTCAAAGGCTTTACCAATATCCTCCAATGGGTAGTATCCGCTTATTAGGAATTCAAAATTTTTGTAGTTTTTCAACAAAAACACATAGGCTTTCCTAACGCTTATCGGTGTGTGGTGGAAAGAGGTTAATATTTGTATCTCATTGTAATGCAGCGTGTGGGGATTTAATGTTATATTGGCATCCCTCTGCAAACCCGCAAACATTAAGAAATACCCACCTTTATTTACGAATTCAAAAGAATCGCTTATAACATCCACGCTTGCGGTTGTGTCTATTACAAGGTCGAACTTCCCGGAAAGTTTATACGCTTTACATACCCCTACACCTGTATGTTTTGCCAATAAATTGAGCTTTTCTTCATTCCTACCACAAACAACAACATCCTTATTGTAGGATTTTAGTACCAAAGAAAACATCGCGGAAATTGAACCGCTACCGAGGATTAAAACGCTTTCAAACCTATCAAAAGGCAACTTTTCAAGGGCGTTCATTACACATGCCAGGGGTTCTATAATGGGGGCTATGTGGAAGGGCAAGTATTCGGGTTTTTTAAAGAGGTTTATCTTTACAACGCTTTCCGGTATGAGTAGGTATTCGGCGTATGCCCCCAGAACCATGTTTTTAAAGAGGTTTTCGCATAAGTTAAACCTATTTTTTACACATTGCGAACACTTAAAACACGGTGCCGTATTTACCCCAAAAACCTCATCCCCCACTTCAAAACTCGTAACCCCCTCACCTACGCTTTGAACAACACCGGAATATTCATGCCCAAACGGTCCTCGTTTTAATATCGGATGTCCCCTTAAAAACGCTTTTAGGTCTGTCCCATCCGTTAGGGCCGCCTTTACCCTTATAACCAACTCGCCATAAGAGGGTTTTGGCTCCGGAACTTCCAAAATTTTTAAACCTTTATCCGTTAAATATGCGGCCTTCAAGGCGATATTCTAAACCCGACAACCTTAAAATATATTACTATGCGCAGGGAATTGGTATGGAAGGGTCTTGATAAAGTCTATAAAAGCATGGGTTATGTCCTTTTGGGGGTTGAGTTCTTAACGGATAACTTAATAAAAATCCACATACTAACGCCGAGGTGGACGATAAAGGAGTTAATAGCAATAGTGGAATTTAGGGGGGAATTTACCTTTAAGGTAAAAATACTAAAACAATAATTCCGCCTTAGAATACTGTCTATGACGGAATTAAAAGTTGAAAAGGGCAAGTATGTTAAGTTTGAATACGAGTTGTATTTGGCGGATAACGACCAACTCGTGGATGCGGGTGTTGTTAATTATTGCCACGGCAACGGTGAAATATTTCCAAGGTTAGAGGAAGCATTGGAAGGCGCTTCTGTTGGGGATATTTTGGATATAACCCTTTCTCCACAAGATGCGTTTGGGGAGTTTGATAAGGAACTCGTTAAAGAGATACCTTTGGATTATTTTGAGGATAAAAATGTTCAACCCGGACAACTTTTAAGGGCGCAAACGGTTGATGGTACGGTTTTTCAATTTACGGTCCTTGATGTTAAGGATAACATCGTATATGCGGATTTCAACCATCCATTAGCGGGTGAAACCCTTAGGTTTAAAATAAGGGTTTTGGAAATAAACGATGAAAAACCTGAAGGCGGATGTTGTTGCGGAGGAGATTGCGGTTGCTCGTAAAATAAGGGAAGAATTCCCATCACTTAAAGAAAATGCGGTATATTTGGACTCCGGTGCCACCTCTTTAAAACCAAAAACTGTTATAGATGCAGTAAGGAAATACGAAGAGGAATTTCCGGTAAATGTACATAGGGGGGCATACCCTTGGGCTGAGAGGGCAACGGAAGAGTACGAAAATGCGAGGAAAAAAGTGGCAAAACTTATAAACGCAAAGCCGGAAGAGGTTGTATTTACGAAAAATTGTACGGAAGCATTAAACCTTGCAGCAAAAATTCTATCCGAATATGTTAAAGAAGGGGATAGAATAGTTGTAAGTATCCTTGAACACCATGCGAATTTTTTGCCTTGGATGAGGTTAGCAAGGGAAAGGGGAGCGGAATTCGTCGTGGCGGACATTACCCCCGAAGGTTTTTTGGATTTGGAAGACCTTGAAAGGAAAATAACCCAAAACACAAAAATCGTGGCTATAACAATGGCTTCCAATGTTTTGGGTACCATTCCCCCTATAAAAGAAGTGGTTAAACTCGCAAAGAATGTTGGGGCGTATGTTGTACTTGATGGGGCACAATACCTTCCACATCATCCCGTCAATGTGGGGAGCATAGGCGCGGATTTTGTGGGGTTTGCAGGGCATAAGATTTTTGGACCATCCGGAACGGGTTTCCTTTGGGGTAAGTTGGAATTGCTTGAAAATGGGGAACCTTTACTGGTTGGCGGCAGTATGATAAAGGAGGTTTATATAGACGATTATATAATGGCCGAAAGTCCGACAAGATACGAATCCGGAACGCCCAATATAGGAGGTGTCATAGGCTTGGGGGCAGCGGTTGATTTCATAAATTCCATAGGATACGATTTTATGGGAAGGTATGAAGCCAAACTCGTGGAATACCTTTACAACTCCCTTAAAAGTGTTGAAGGTGTTGAGGTTTATGGACCAGAACCAAAGTATAGAACATCATTGGTTGCCTTTAATGTTAAGGGAATACACCCCCATGATGTGGCCTGGTATTTGGGTTTGGAAGGAATAATGGTTAGATCAGGTGGGCATTGCGCCCATCCCTTACACCAAAGGTTAAAAATCCCCCACCACCAAAGCGTAAGGGCGAGTTTATCCGTTTTCAATACTCCGGAAGATATAGACAAACTTATTGAGGGTATTTTGAAGACCAAAAAGGCCTTTAAGGTTTAAACCTATCTAATCACCCCGAACCATTTTTCAACCCTTTTATCATTTACGATTACCCTTAGAACATAAATATCCGGTGGTAAATCCGGTAAGGGGATTTCAACGGGTTTTAACTTTTGTGTGGTAATCTCTTTGTTTAGAACCCTCGCCGCCCTTATGTTAAACACCTCTATTTTTACCTTAACATCTCCCCCTGTTCCGTCATCTCCTACAAATATTTTAATCTTCCCGCTGCCTTTAACGGGATTAGGTATTACAAGAACATTCTTTGGATCCAGTAATGGAGGTTTGTTTAGGACTTTAAAGTTCGTTGAAGCCTTGGAAGAGGTTGTATAATCGTTATATGCTTCTACGGATGCGGAATGTACTCCGGGGTTTAGGTTGTCCGTTTTAACATAAACATATAGGGTTTCAACCGT
>CAYRSH010000019.1:0-10246 GCA_964426895.1 uncultured bacterium | reverse complement strand
AGAACCAATACACTATCACCTATATAAACGCTATCGGGTATAACCCTTATAAAGTCCATAAAAACATCCTCCTTCTTTTGGGTGATAAAGTAAAAAGAATCCCTTTTGGCCCAATTTCCAACGACATCCTTTAAAGAATCAACTATAACCCAAACGGTGTCATCGTATGGTAGGGGATTTCTGAGGGATATTGTAATAATCTTTTGGGAAACCCAATTCTTGTTATATCCCGTAGAATCCAAAACGGTTGAATTGTACCTTATCCTTATGGAATTTGCATAAAATTCACCCGTATTCATAGGCTCGTTAAAGGTAATTTGAATATATGTGGTCGTTGAAACGCCGGTTTGCCCGTTTGCCGGATATGTATAAACTATATAAGGACCCACGGTATCGTAGATTTGCAGATAAACGGAATCCTTTGAAGTGTTTCCGTAGAAATCCGATGCATAAGCAAACATTTTATAAATACCCTGGGGTATATTTTGGGAGTTTATGGACACACACACGGTGTCGGGGTTGGAGTAAGAACTTGAACCATCACAAGGCCTCAATGTAGCCAGTCTGTTATTGGCACTATCCGTTATCCAAGCATCCGAAATGCCCGGTGTGGCGGGAAAATCTTGAACAAAAACATTTAAGGTATCGGTATAGGGTTGGTATATAACAAGGGTATCAACATCCGTTGTATCGGAATCTACGAGGACTTTTACAATTGGTGGGGTTATATCACCTACGGAGGAATAATATATTGCCGAATCCGGGTTTGATATTCCCACACCCCAAAGGTTTTTAATAAAGGTATCCACTTTTATTTTCACGGTATCACCGGTGCTATGAGCGGTAATAAACAGATTTTTGTGTAATGGGTTAAATGTATCGGGAACTATTTTGAATCTTAAATTTCTGGGTAGGTTATTCACCCAAAACATAGTATCCCTGATACTTCTGGGGTCTATGGGTTGGTTAAACCTAACTATAATGCCCGCATTTGGAGGGATATCTGAACCGCTTGGAGGGTTAAAGGAAATTATAGAAGGTGGAGAACCGGGAGGTGGAACATAAGCATCTTTATATTTAAGCCCAACTTCGGAAGTATCTATGAAAAATGTGCTATCTCCTGATAGGTCATAAACATAAAGTCTATAAGCCGTCTTTATATCCCTGCTTTTAATTCCAAAGTTTTGAACAACCACCCACCTTACGCTATCAATTCCGTCTATACTATCAATCCGTATGTTATAAACCGTATCAACCCATCCAGTTGTTAGTTTTAACCTGAAAACCACAGGTGTCAGGGTAATCATTGTATCGGACCTTATACCCAATACGCGTGAGTTCGTTTGTATAACTTTCATTGAATCGTCCCGCCCATCGTTATCAATGTCATCACCAATCGCAAAAAAAGAATTCATACGGGGTTTATATATGCAGGTATCCAAAACGGGCCAACTATCGGTTAGTTGTAAATTCTCCTTTACAAACCTCACACCATTAAAGGAATAAGGAACATCCTCTAATAAACCACCAACTCCATATACCATAGATGTATCAAGGATAACATCCCGCAAATAATTTGCCAAGGTATCCGGGCTTAGGGTATCTCCAATTATCGTGCTATCGACGAATTTCCACCGTAGGATATAACCAAAGTTGTAAGTTTTCGGTACCAAATAATTGCACACCCCAAATGAAGATATAGCATTATAATACACCGAATACACACTATCCTTTACATAACCCGAGCCCATTTCTCCACCGCTTACCCTATAAACCCAATAATTTCCCGTTCTAACGCCTATGTATCCCAAGTCTCCCGTACCCAGTGGAGAGCCTAAAGGCTGTTTTATGGTTTTTACGCCTATATATTCCTCTTTAAGGCGGTTAAATACGCTATCCAATTTTGCCAGTTTTCCCCATATCCAAAAGGGTAAAACCACATTCATACCTCACCTCCTATCTTTCAACGGCATTTTTTAGCCTAAAATAAACATTCCTATATTTCTCGTTATCCGGCTGTAACTCATATGCCTGTTTTATATATGCATAGGCTTTTATTATATCACCTTTTTGATAGGCCTCCAAGGATTTTATATAAAGGGATGCGGCATCCTCTTTTATCTGTTGAATGACCCAACTCAAAAGGGAATCGGCTTCGCTGTTGGCCTCAGCGCTTAGAACCTTCTCCAAATAATATTTTGCTTCCACATACCTCTTTTCCGCTATAGCCTTCTTTGCCTTGGCCATCCATTCATCAAAATACATCTTTATCCTATCGTTATAAACCCCCCTTTCGGATGGGGGTAATGTTTTAATGATATTCAGAGCCTCCGAAACCATACCCTTGTTTAGAAAGTTTTCTATGCGGTTTTTCTTCTTTTGAACAACCTCTTCATTGGCCTTCTCTTCCACGAATGTCCTTTCCCTCGGTTTCAGTTTCCTTTGAATATCTTTTATTATCCTATCAACGGAAGTATCTTCGGGGAATTCCTCCTTCATAAGGTATGCTTCCGCAAGGGCATCGGAATAGAGTTTGTTTTTCAGTAATGTGTTTATTCGGTTCAAGTACTTTTCTTTTTTGTTTTTCTCAATAACTCTCCTCAAACTATCTATTTTAAAGTCTATGCCCGTATCACTTGAAAATACCCTCGCTATTTCAAGTTTCATTAAGGCTTCTTCTGGATTTGGCGTTTGAAGGGCTTGCTTTACGAGTTCATCCGCATAAGCCTGAGAACCTTTTTCCAACTCCTGTATTTTCTTTTCCAATTCTATAATTTTCCTCTCGTGTTTCGCCAACATTTCCCCATACTCTTCAAATTTCCTTTCAAAAACCCTTTGCTTTTCAAAGAGATAGGATATTCCAATCCTATGCGTCCCATATCCCAAAAGGTTTATATGCTGATAGGAATAATAAAATACGAAAAAGCCCGCCTGAATACCCATACCCGCTGTAAGGTTTTTATAAGATGGAGATGCATATATTTCAACTATTGGGAGTTTTAAGGATACAAAACCCCCGAAATCTTTATCAATATCGCCGTACAACCTAACAAAAGCCCCTAATCCGAATATTCCAAAATACTTTTTGCCAAGGGCAAGGACTTCTGGAAGTGTGAATACCTTTCCAAATCCGCTTTCGGATGAGTACCCCAAACCGAGATTCTGGACGGAAATTAGGACATCCAAATCCTCGGAGAGCCCCCTTGCCATACCGTTTATGGTTATGGCATATGAACTCCAATTGTGTATCCTCCCCGTTATTATTCCCGGTCCCACTCCGAATACCCAGCCCTTTTTACCGAGTTTTCCGTTAAAGAATAAAGAATTCAAACCTATGAAAAAAGGCGAATACTGCCCGATAACATTTCCGTTCTCATCAACGAGTTCAATGCCGTTTACATACGCTCCTTTAAGGTTTAGAAGGTATCTACCAAAGGAAAATACGGCCTCTTCTTGTCTTAGGCCGAGAAAATATTCCCTGTGGTAGAACGAGATGGCAGAAGGTATAAAAAGGTTATCATACGCGTTACCCAAATACCAAAAAGAAAAACCCATAAACATATTCCTGATATTTTAAGGCTGGGGTATAACTTCATCAATGGGGTGATACTACTATAAAAGTCTATGTCTATGAGCGTAAATCCCCCTTATCAAGGAATTATGCCTAATTACATCGTTCCATAAAACCACTTTTTCCACAATTCTCCCATATTGTTCTTTGTTTTTGTTTAAAAAACTTAAAAACTTTTTATCGGCCGTTAAAAAATAAAAATATATATCCAAAGAAGGCTTTTTTAATGTAAAATGCTTTTTGCACTTTTTTAAACGCCATATATCACCTTCAAACATTCTTTTCAGTTGCAACAAAGCGTCCAATTCCCCAAAATTTCTACTCCCTTTGGTAAAACCCATGCCAAAAAATACAATACTTTCCTCGTTATTTTTCAAGCAGCATTTTTGAACTTGTGGCAGTTTATATAAATATGACAAGAATTTTTCTCCTTTCTTTCTCAACTCCTTTTCAACATAATACGGAATCCAAATACGAAAATCTAATCCTAACATTCCGAATATATAAGAATGCACCACATCTAAGGTAATACCAAGTGAGTTTTTATCTTTATTCCATGCCATTTCCCAATCTATAACCACATCGGAATCAACCAAAACTATGCCCACTTGTCGCTTACTTTTAGCAATACCCATCATTATTTTTTAGAAGGGGAAGATGCAAGGATTAAGGCGAACAACATTAAAAGGCCTGTTATTATGATCGCATCCACAATATCGTTTTTCTTTTTATTTTTCTCTTCCTCAACAATTTTGCCAACAACCCCCATAATATCTCGGGGATCATCAGGGTTAAAGGTAAAAATTTTTACATTACGCAAATTTTTCCAATTTTTAAACCTATTTGCGATTTTTTCCGGAACAACTATATACAATGGCTTCTGTTTTTGCACAATAAGATTTAACTCCTTGGATGTACCCTTGTCAAAATCGGCGTCTTCATCAACCATTATGAATATAACGGCATCTGCCTCTTCCAACTGCCCTTTAACATTCACCCACTTTCTACGGTAATCCTTGGGAATAACCTCTACTAAATCCATATAGTAAAGTGCCAATCTGGCCGCTATCCCAGATGCCCTATAATCCTCACGGAGATGGGTTATAACTATCATTTTTACTCCCCTCCCCCGGCGTTTATATGAAGACTCCTACTAAAACTTTTATAAGCAATTGGCACATTTTCAAACTTTCCGAGGAAATAAGCCTGTAATAACCTCATTGCCAGATAATGGGGTTTTACGGGTGAGGGCTGACCAACGGAAAACGCAACCACACCAACTTCGGGATTTTCCACAGGCGCAAAACCCACAAACCACTCCGTTAATCCCCCAAGCTCCCTACTCGTTAAGGTACCTGTTTTTCCCCCTACGCTTACCCCAACTATTAAGTTTCCATCGTTGTCCATAAAGTATTTTCTCGCCGTACCGTCCAAAACGGTTGAAATGGAAATTTCCCTAAACTTCCTGACTACATCATCCCCTAAGACCCTACCTAAGATTTTTGGAGAACTTTTATAAAGCAGGGTCCCATTTTTTGAAATTATCCTGTCTATTATGTAAGGCTCAATATCGTACCCGGTTGATGCGATTTGTATAATTCTGACGGCTTGAATGGGATTTAAAGTAGATCCATCAAACCCACTACCCAAAAGGGCGAGGTCATAATCGTTTTTTGGCGTTTTTATTTCCCCAAATGGAATACCATCCACCGTATCGTTAAAGTACAGCCTTTCGGCAAATTCGTTTATTACATTAAAACCCAAACTTACGGCCAACTTTCCAAAAAGGGGATTATTTGATATACCAAAACCGTAATAAAGCGTTGAAGGATATCCGCGATTGCACTTTAACCACCTGCGGGGATGTTTGTGGTATATGGGGGGACAAAAGGAAAAGGTATCATAAGGTTGGACATCGTTATAGGATAAAAACGACAGAAGCGTAACGATTTTAAATATTGATGCCGCGGGATATTTGTTTATCTTAAATGGGTATAAACTCTTCTCACCTTTAAAAAACCCGGAAATTGCCAGGATTTTACCGCTTCTAAGGTCTATCAATATTAAGCCTTCATAATCCTTTGGATAAGTGGATATCAATGTGTTTGCAGCCCTTTGAATGGCGGGGTCAACCGTGAAATATACTTTACTCCCATCGGACATAGTATATACATATTCCCCGTTTTCAAGTTTTGCGTTTTGGAACATCCAAAGGGCCAAAGATAAATTCGGAACCATTCTAAGAATTATATACTGGAATACACCACATAGGGGAATTACTTTTGTGTAATTTGTTTGTGGGGAATAGGAGAAAAAAACTCAACAATAAAAGCCATATATCAACCGTCTATGTTAATAGCATGGGTTAGATACCACAAAGGAAAAGGAAGGTATTATATCGGGGAATAAGTTTTCCCTATGAAAAGTTAGTTTGCGATAAACCCTGTTTCACTGTATGGTTGCATAAAGCACAAAATGCTTACCAATTCCAAAGTATGTTAAACAACCTGTTAAACCTTATCCTTTTGTGATTCCAGTCAAAGGAGAAGTAAATTATTAGGGGTTTGCCCCGCAAATATTTTAAAGGTAGAGGGCCCCAAAACCTTGAATCCCAAGAATAATCCCTATTATCCCCCATAACGAATATGGTACCCTTTGGCACAACAACCGGCCCAAAGTTATCCCTAATCCATATCACATTTGCAAAATACCCATTTTCCCAATATTTCTGGAACTCCTTATCCTCAAAAGTTTCTTCGGGTTCATATATTGTGGTATCTTTATGGACGGCATAGGGTTCAAACAGCGGCCTTCCGTTTACATAAACCTGTTTGTTTATTATCTCAACCGTATCACCCTCCAATGCTATAACCCTTTTAACATAATCCTTGCTCTCATTAAAAAATTTGAAAACGACGATTTCTCCCCTTTTCGGTTTAACATTTTCGGGAATTTTTATATCGGTAAAAGGGATTACAAATCCATAAAGGGGTTTGAAAACAAAAAGGAAATCGCCCACTAAAAGCGTATTTTCCATGGAAGATGACGGTATAACATACGCCTGAATTAAAAAAGCCCTTATCAAGAGGACTACAAAAATTATAAAAACCCACTCCTTAACCTGTTCGTATAAGGTTTTTTTCTTTTTCATTTTCGGGAAACTACCACATACTGATATTCGTAAATATCAAACTCTTTGGGTTCTTTAAAACCAAACCGATTTAAAATGCTTAAAAGTTCGGAAACATCTTTTCTTTCTTCCAAAGGGGGACCAAAATCCGTCGGTATGGGCTTCCAATCTATTACCACAAATTCGCCGTTTTCCTTTAATATCCTTTTTACCTCATCAAACATTTTCACCGGGTTTTCCAACTCGTGAAAAACATGTGCCATTATAACCACATCGGCCGTATTATCTCCCAAGGGGAGTTTATTTTCCTCTGACTTTAAAATGCGAACATTTTTCAAATTTAAACGCTCAACCTTTTCTTTCAAAATCCTTAGCATTTCGTCTTGAATGTCAAGGCAATAAACCAAACTTTTGGGAAATTTTAAGGCTAACGGTATAGAAAAATAACCCGTCCCGGCACCAATATCAACTATTACCCCTTTATCCCTAAAATCAATTATCTCAAAAATCTTTTCCGGAGGTTGTATTGACCTTCTCTCTTCACTGTCCAACCTATCCGCAAATTCGGGGTTGAATTTATGGGGCATTAAGTTCCCGTATTCTTCTATCCAAACTCTCGGCCGTTATTTTATCATTGTTTTTGTATTCAAGCGTTATGGCCTTTAAAATCCTTCTTTTTTCGCTTGACTTCATATTTAGTATCGTAGGACCTACAACCTCACCCCAAGCCTTAACGAGATCGACAAGCCTCCAAGATTTAACATGGGTGGGGTATTTTAGGAGCATTTTATGCGCCAATTCATTTGCCTCATCCATCTTGGCGTTCATAAGGAAATCCGCAATTTTTTGAAAAGCCTTGTCAAGTTTTGCGTTTATTTTTGCCCTTTGTTGCTTTTTAATCTGATACTGCTTCCACCTGCTCATACTTTACCCCCTACCATCTGAAATGGGCAAACACCCTGTTTGCCTCGGCCATCTTATGGACATTTTCCTTGGTTTTAACGGCATTACCCGTCCCTTTGTACGCGTCTATTATTTCAGCGGCGAGTTTTTCGTACATCCTCCTACCCGGCCTTTTACGGGCTGCATCTATAATCCATTTGATCGCCAAGGAAGTTTGTCTCTTGGGCCTCACTTCCACGGGTATCTGGTAGTTTGCCCCACCTATACGACGGGACCTAACTTCCATTAAAGGTTTGACATTCTCTATAGCCTTTTGGAACACATCAAGGGGATTTTCACCCGTTTTCTCACCCACTATTTCCATAGCCTTGTAGAATATCTTTTGGGCAACGGTCTTTTTACCATCCCACATAAGGTTATTGATAAACCTCGCAACCAACTCGCTGTTATATATGGGATCCGGTTCAACCTTCCTTTCGGGAGCCCTTCTCCTCCTCATACTCTACCCCCTTATTCCTTTGGCCTTTTTGTTCCATACTTTGACCTTGAATTACGCCTATTCGCCACCCCCGCGGCATCATAAGCACCCCTAACTATATGATACTTAACGCCCGGCAAATCCTTAACTCTACCCCCTCTAACCAATACGACGGAGTGCTCCTGCAAGTTATGCCCTTCACCCGGTATATATGCTATAACCTCCTTACCATTTGAAAGCCTGACCTTTGCCACCTTTCTCAAAGCGGAATTGGGTTTCTTGGGTGTGGTGGTATAAACCCTTATGCATGTTCCCTTTTTCTGAGGGCAACCATCCAAAGCCGGCGATTTTGACTTGCGCTTCCTCGGTTTTCTACCAAGCCTTACTAATTGGTTAATCGTTGGCATAAGTGGGTATTATATTGCCGTTTTATTTGTTTGTGGGTGCCTCATTAAACTGACGAAGAACGCCGGAACCAACCCAGATGGGTGGCCCGAAACTCGCCCCAAGACCTGACCAAGCGTAAAGCCAAATAATGCGACCAAAACCGTTGTTATCCTTGAAATAAAAACAAACCCTTCATTTGTGGTTTCCCTTCCTAAAATCTTCCTATAAATATCCTCAACTACGGATGAGGCAACCACAAGCAATTGGGAATCCGCCGTGGACATCACTGCGGCAATGGCCCCGGAAATCACAAACCCCGCCAATATAGCCATATTAGGCATAACCTTTTCCGGTTCGGTTAGGTTTGGAAACATAACCTTTAAATGCCGCACCCCAATACGCAAACAAAACCTATAAAACCGCTATAAGAACCCCCTTTTTAACATCGTTTATAGCCATACAGCGGGTTAACATATGGGGTTGCCCGAAATACTCCAAACCGACGGCCATTCCCCCTATAATTCTAAACCCTCAAACCCACCTATATAAATCAAACCCGTCAACGGCAAAACTATGGCCGTTATAAGCATAATCATACCCTGAACCAGATCGGCTAAAGCTACGGCCGCAAATCCCCCCATAACAGTATAAACCACAACTATACCCGCCCCTATGAAATCTATTATCCCAGAATCGGCTTTCAAGGCAATCGGGTATGGTTAGGGAGTTGTAATGTAATCCAATCCATTAGAAAACCCTCCCAATGCTTGAATTTATGGGTAATCCCACTTCCCTTACCGCCTTTAAAACCCTCCTTTCATCGACCAAAACCTCTGCCCCCACTTCCCTAAGGGCAAATACCACATCTTCCGTTGCAATATTTCCACTTGCCCCCGGGGCATAAGGGCATCCCCCCAATCCCCCCGCCGAAGAGTCAAACCTGTATATCCCATAATCCCTGTAAGAGCATATGACATTTGCTATTCCCATCCCATAAGTGGCGTGGAAGTGCAAAACGACCTTGTCCAAATCCACATCCTTTAATATTACCTCTAAAAGTTCTGAAACATCTTTGGGGGAGGCCCTCCCTATGGTATCACCCAAAGAAACCTCATCAACTCCAACTTCAAGGAGCCTTAGAACGATCTCCTTAACTTTATAAGGGGAAACCTTTCCTTCATATGGACACCAAAAGGATGTGGATACATATCCCCTAACCTTAAAGCCTTCTGCCTTTGCATTTTTTACCACAGGTGTGAGAATTTTAAAAGACCCTTCTATATCCGTATTTATGTTTTTCCTGTTAAAGGTATCGGATGCCGCGGTTAAAACCGCTATTTTATCGGGCTTTACCTTTAATGCCCTCTCCAAACCCCTTTCGTTTGGAACGATCGCTGAGTAAATTACACCTTCCTTTCTGTTTATTTTTTGAAATACATCCTCCGCATCCGCAAGTTGCGGTACCCATTTTGGATGCACAAAAGAACTAACCTCTATCTCATCAACCCCCGTTTCTGAAAGCAGATTTATAAATTTTACTTTTTTGTCTGTATCAATCAGCTCCTTTATGTTTTGCAAGCCATCCCTTGGAGCAACTTCGGTAATGTATATTTTCATTCCTTACCTCCAACCAAATACTTGCTTAGGAATGTCCCAAAGGTCATCATTATAACGCTGACCAGTATAACCCCAAAGGAATAAGAGAGTAAAAGGTGGAAGATGTTGGTTAATATAAATCCGACGGTAAGGAGTGATAGAGTTGGGGGTATGTTAAATA
>CAYRSH010000018.1:0-26165 GCA_964426895.1 uncultured bacterium | reverse complement strand
GGGTGTTTTAACGGTTTAAAAGTCCGTAATTTTTCGGTGTTATAATATACACCACCTTTAATGTTAAGGCGTTTGGTTATAAACGATGTAAACGGGAAAAGTATAAAGGTCATTGTGGATAACGGGACCCTTTTATGCGAATTAAAGGAAAACATAAACCTGCCCAAATTCCCCTTTAAAAGCCTAAACCACTTGCAAAGCGTTTTTTATGAAACATATATTACAAAGGGTTTAAAGGAAAACGCCTTAATCGTGGCACCCACATCCTCCGGAAAAACCGGCGTTGCAATTCTGTTTATGAATGGAAAGGGTACATATGCGGTTCCAACGAAGGCATTGGCTAACGAATTATATGAAAAGTTTGTAAAATTCTTCGGAGAGGATAAAGTTGGGTTGAGAACCGGGGATGTATTTGAGGAGTTTATAACTGATAGGGATATTTATATTTGCACCTATGAGAGCCTTGCAAACTCTTTGAGGACAAACAGGAATTGGATAACTTTGCCCATTGTCTTGGATGAAATCCACCACATATATAAAGACAGGGGTGTTGTGATTGAAGAGATTTTGGCATACATAAATTACAACAAGCTGTTCCCCTTTATGTCCCTATCCGCAACCGTCCCAAAACCCCAAGAACTCGCAGAACTCATTGGTGCAAACTATGTTTTAATTTCAAATTACAGACCCGTACCCGTTGAAAAAACCTATAAGCGTTTGAATATAAGCGACGAGGACGAACTCGTGGGGTTTATAGTTGAAAGGGTTTTAAAATTATCCGATGATGAGAAAACTTTGGTTTTTGTACATAAAAAGGATGTAGGGTATAAGGTTTTGGAGGAGTTATCCTCTAAGGGTCTTGGGATTTTAAACGAAACATTGCCATTTATACCACAAAGGAATGGGGAAGATGTGGCCTTTCATAACGCGGATATACCACCTGAGGAAAGGGAAAGGATAGAAAACTCTTTTAGAAATGGGGATTTGAGAACCATAATAGCCACGCAAACATTGGCCTATGGGGTTAATCTCCCCGCGGATAGGGTTATAATTTTCGCCCGTAGGATTAAATGGAATAAGTATATCCCCGATGTTTTGGATATATTGCAAATGGAAGGTAGGGCTGGGAGATACGGTATAAAAGATAAGGGATATGTGGAACTGTATGTTTGGAGCAAATCAAATAGGGATATACAGGAGGAATTGGAAGATATATTTGAGAGTATAAAACCTTATGTTTCTTCAATGGGTGGGAGTTTAAACTTGGAGGAATATTGGGGAATATCATCCTTTGTGGCATTAATGGTTCTTGGGGCCGTAAAGGTTGCCGGAAACAATTGGAAAAAATTTGTATCCCTCGTTCCATCCCTCAAAAATGTTGAGGGAGAATTCCTTGAAGACGTATATGCATACCTTGAACGCTCCGGGTTTATAAGCAAAGGAAAATTAACGAATATAGGAAAAATATTATTACAGCATTCAATTTCACCCCTCGGATATATAGAAATGAAGAGGAGGTGGGAAAGCGGTATAGATACGCTATTAACCATCAGGCCTTTAATCTATATGAAAAAAATCACGGGTTCCCTACAAAGTTTTTTGAAAGATAAGTTCTATGAGGAGAGGATGGCGTTTAAAACAAAATATAACTTTTACGATTTCCCCGAAGACGGGACGGATGAACTGTGGGCCTACCTAAACGGAAGGCTCTTCCATTATCCCAACATCTCAAATCCACCGGGGGAATTGGGTTTTTCTTTGGTTGATATATACCATTTGGCGAGGGCGATAATTGCCCTTAGAAAAAAGGGATATATTCTTATTACCGATGAGGATATTTTAAGGGTTATGCACTCTTATAGGTACGGATTGCCCATGGAGTACGCCCCTTTGGGTGGTATGAAGGGCATAGGTTTTATAAGGGCGAACGCATTACAGAAGGCCTTATACCTTATGGGCATAGAAAGGGTTGAATTTGGTGAGTTTCAAGTTCCAGAGGATTTATATATTTACCTCAAATATGTCCTATTTGAAAGGTATGGAAATGGGGATAAGGCCAATAGGGAAACGGAAATCATAAGGAAACTTTTAAAGAAAGATAGGGTTTTGGGGGATGAGAGGATTTTAAAGGCCTTTGTGCTTTTAAAGTTGGGTAATAAGGGGTTAAAGCATTTGAAGAAAAACAAGTCCGAAATCCTAAGGCTTTTGAAGCTCTGGAACCCTTAACTTCAAAATCTTAAAAATCCCCAATCCTTTAAACAAAACAAACTCGGAAACGATAAGGGTTGATAAAAATATCAAAGTTTTTACGATTCCGTTTTGAAAGGGTATGGGCAATATTAAAGAAACGGCCAGGGGTAAAAGGGGTTTTAAAGCGTAATATCCCCTTACACCGCTCAAAACAACCCCCACATACCAAAGGGTTAAGGATGACAGGTATCCGAAGAAAAGCGACCACGCTATCCATTCGGAATTACCGGGGTTTAAAAGGGAAAGGGATAAAAAAACCAAAGGTATTATTGCCAATCGGAAAACATCAAGTTTTGGTTTACCTTTTCCCTGAGATAGCGGGCTTATGGTATTGGATATTATGGCCATTATGGAGGCCAAGGAAAGGGGTTTTAATAAATCCGCGGCTTCAAGCCATTTATCGCCCAAAAGGATTTTTATGACGCCTTCGCTCCAATAGAACATTGGGGCAAAGAATAATCCCCCTATTAATATCCCAGCCCTTAGATAGTACGAGAAAGCCCTTTCGCTATCCTTCCTATTTGAAACCACAAAAAACGGGAATAAAACCCTTGAAATCATTGAACTCAACTGCGGCGCAACCAGGAAAGCCAAGTTTTGGGCGTTTGAGTAATAACCCAATTGGGATTGCCCCGCAAACTTACCCACCAATGTCCTATCCGCATACCTCAAAAGGAAATTCAATACGAAGGTTAAATTCACCCAAATCCCAAAGGAAAGCATTTCCTTAAACCATTTGAAGCTAAAAGAGGGTTTGGGAATATACGGCCTTAAAACATAAGAGATTATAAACTTTGCAAATACCCCGATTAAAAAGGCGTATATCATAGCCCTGAAATCCTTAAAGTAAAATGCAAGAATCACCGCTGAAATCGTGTTTATAAGGGCTTCCGAAAACTCCAAAACAAAAATCTTGTTAAACTCAAAAAACCTGTTAGCCTCAACTATGAAAACCGGGTTTGTTAAAGAGTTTGGTATAAAGGATAGGGCTATAACCTTTGCTGTAAAGGAAACATTTTCATCGTGAAAGAAATCCCCTATGCTATCGGAAAACAAAAACAATATAACGGCGAGGATTAGCCCCCTTATAAATGTTGCCCACCAAAGGGTTGGGTAACCCTCTTTAAAATTGCCCCTATGGGCGGTTAGGGCTGTTGTAAAACCCATAAATGTTAGCATATCCAACAGCTGATACGCTATAAATGTACTGGCGGAAATACCGAAATCGTAAGGGGTTAGTATTCTCGCAAGTATAACAACCCTTAAAAAGGAGAAACCCTGTATTGAAACCCTTGAAGCGAGAGTCCAGAAAAGGGCGCTCTTCAAACCCTTAGTATTTCCTCTCCACGGGTTTCCAATAAGTTATATTTACCGGGATATACTCTATTCTCGGAGTTCCGTCCTCATTTCTATAAGCCAAGGTGTGCTTTAAAAACCTCTCATCATCCCTGTTTGGGAAATCCCTACGGGCATGCGCCCCCCTACTTTCTTCCCTCATCAAAGCGCCGAGGATAACAACCTCGGCTATTTCAAGCATGTTTTCCGTTTCAAGGACGCTTACCAAGTCGGTATTCCAGACGAGTTCCCTATCAACTATGCGTATGTTCTTAAATCTTTTCTTCAATTCCCTAACCTTATTTAAAGCTTCTTGGAGTTTATCGCCAGTTCTGAAAACCCCCACATGTGTGTCCATAAGTCTCCTCAATTCGTTCCTAATCTCATAAGGATTTTCGTTTCCGTTTTTGTTAAGCATTTCCTCAATCCTTTTGGCCTCTTTCTCCGCCTCCGACAGGACCTCATCCTCTTTGAAAATGTAATCCGAATTTAAGGAATATTCCGCGGATAATTCACCCGTTATCCTACCCCAAACCAAACACTCCGCCGTTGAGTTTGAACCCAACCTATTGGCCCCATGAACGGATACGCAGGCGGCCTCTCCGGCGGCAAAAATGTTTTCAACGGGAGTCCTCCCGTCAATGTCCGTATGAATACCACCCATTGAATAGTGTGCCACAGGTCTTACCGGTATTGGTTCGTATATGGGATCCACCCCGGCAAACTTTATGGCCAACTCCCTTATAAGGGGCAACCTTTCAAGTATTTTCTCCCTCCCGAGATGCGTTAGGTCAAGGTGTAAATAATCCAACCCATCCGGACCCTCAAACCCCCTTCCCTCTTCTATTTCCGTCATCATAGACCTTGAAACTATATCCCTTGGGGCCAACTCCATCCTACTCGGCGCGTATCTTTGCATGAACCTTTCCCCTTTATTATTCCTCAAATATCCACCCTCTCCCCTCGCGCCTTCGGTTACCAATATTCCCGATGGCACTATACCCGTGGGGTGGAACTGTATAAACTCCATATCCTTCAAGGGCAACCCCGCCCTATAAGCCATAGCCAAACCGTCACCCGTAACGGAATGCGAATATGTGGTGAACCTGTAAAGCCTTCCCGCTCCACCCGTTGCTATTATCAGGGCTTTACCCATAAAGAGTACAAACTCCCCGTTTACCAAATCAATGGCAGTTAAACCCGCAAATTTGTTGTCTTTAATTATTATGGATGTGGCGAAGAATTCGTCATACCTTTGGAAGTTTGTAAATTTCAGCAGTGTATCGTAAAGGGTTTGCATTTCAAAGAATCCCGTTTTGTCCTGTGCAAAGCATGTCCTCAAAAAACTTTGGCCACCAAAGGCCCTCGCCGCTATTTTCCCGTCATTCCTTCTCGCCCAAGGTATTCCCCAATGTTCTAAGAGGAGTATTTCATAAGGCATCATCTTTACAAATCTGAAAACCGCATCTTGATCCGCCAAAAAGTCAGAACCCTTTATCGTATCCCACGCGTGCAATTCAAAGGAATCCCCCTCATTCGGTCTTAAAACCGCGGCCGTTCCCCCCTCCGCACATACCGAATGCGCCCTCATCAACTGAACCTTTGAAACTATTCCAACATTAACCCTATCCCCGTATTTTCTCCCTATCTCAACCGCAGCCCTTAAACCCGCAAGCCCAGCCCCCAGAATAATTACATCGTGTTTATATACCTTGGATATTTTCATAAAGCGGGTATTTTATAACCGTTTAATTTTTTCAACCTTAAAATTTCCACTATGCTTTACATACTCATATCAATATCCGCGGATGACATAGTCGCGAATTTAAAGGGAAACCTGACAAAAATAGAGGATTACACGGCTAAAATGGAGTCAAAAACCCCAAAGGAAAACGGAAAAATGGAGTACAAACTGTATTTACAGAAGTATATGAACGGTTGGGTTTATATGGAGGTCTTGGAGGGGGAAAGCAAAGGCGGAATAGCCGTTTATAATCCAAAAACGGGTAAGGTTAGGGCTAAAAAGGGATTTTTAAAGGTAACCCTTTCTCCGGACGATAACAGGTTGAGATCCCCAAAGGGTCATAGGATATACGAAAGCCATATACCGTATTTTATAAAAAGGGTTAAAAGTGCCGAGTTTCTATCCGAAAGATCCCTACTCGGAAAAAAGGTTTATATAATTAAAGTTCCCCTTCAACCTTCCGAGAATTACGGAGCCTCGTACTCAAAATACTGGGTAGATTCGGAAACTTTCCTCCCCATTATGGTTGTTGATTACACATCCGATGGTAATGAGGTAAGAACGGTTAAGTTCATGGATATAAAGGTTAATGTTGGATTAACACAAGAGGACTTCAACATTTAGGATGTTTGAATATTTTAAAAAAATCCGTTGGATATTCTACTTTTCGGTTGTGAGTACTATTGGGACTTTATTGGTATCATCCTTTTTGGTTAAACCCGTATATGAAAGGGGTGTTATGCTCGTACCGTCTTTGGAAGAAATAACACAATTACAACCCCAAACGCTTTTATTCTTTCAACTTACGAGGGGGGCTATGTCATCACCCGCCCAGATATTCGTGGATATAGCAACATCCTACAACTTTAAGAGGGAGTTTATTGAAAGGTATAACCTATTGCCGATATTGGGTACGAAAAACATAGACGATGCCGTTCAAATTATGGATTCCAAGTTCCAACTCGAACCCCTACCCAGCGGTTCCTTTATGCTAAGGGTCAGGGATATCAGTAAGGATAGGGCAAGGGAACTCACACAAAAATACATAGACTTTTTAAACGAAAAGGCGAATTTAACATTGAATGCAAAAGGTAGGGAGTTGAGGAAGTTTTTGGAAAAGAGGTTAAAGGAGGTGGAAGATTCAATAAAGTTATTGCAGGATAGTATTACCGCCTTTGAGGAGAGGGAAAAGATTTTGGTACCCGCCGCGGAGGATATGGTGGCACCGGCGGTAGGAGAATTGATAACAAAAATAGTTCAAAAAGAGGTGGAACTCTCAACCCTAAGGTTAGTTTTTTCCGATAACATCCCCGATGTGAATATAGTAAAAAGGGAAATAGATGCCCTTATGTCAAACCTCTCATCCAAGTTTAAGCACCTCCCAAAGAATTTAAGAAAGGCTTATGAATACAGGGTAAGACTAACCATACTTTCAACCGTTTATGGAACCCTTTATGAGGAGTATGAAAAGGCCAAACTTTTGGAAAAGAAGGATAACCCCTTTCTACAACCCGCATCCGAACCTTTGGGAAAGGAGAAAAGGGTTTGGCCTAAAAGGGTGGTTCCCACACTGGCGAGTTTTATCGCTATGTTCATCGGTATGTTTTTTATGATAACCTGCTTTATAATATTTGACAAACTTAGGGATACCGATGTGGGTAAGTTGGTTTTACAAATCAGGCGGGATTTGGGGTTATGAAGGGTAAGGTTATATTCGTAAGCGATGTATATTATCCATATCCGGGTGGAATTTCGGAGCACATACACCAACTTTCAAAAAACCTGCGGGCTTTGGGTTGGGAAACTTATATACTAACGACGAACTTTAAAGAAAAGGTGGGATTTGATGAACCCCCTTGGGTTTATAGGGTTGGATTTCCGATAAAGATACCGGTAAACGGTTCAATAGCCCCAATAGCCTTTTCACCGAGGATAAACATGTATGTTAAGGACATTTTGAGGAATAACGGATTTGATATAGTGCATATACACGGCCAGGTTGCACCAACATTGCCCATTCTCGCTTTAAAATATTCAAATTCAATAAATGTTATTACATTCCACGCGGCCTATCGCAAAAATATTTTGGCAAAAACCTTCAAACCTTATATAAAGGGGTATTTTTCCCGTATTAACGGTTTTATAGCGGTTTCACCCGCCGCAATAGAACCCATTTTAAAACACTTTGGAAGCATAGATTACAGGATTATCCCAAACGGTGTGGATGTTGAAAAGTTTAACCCCAACAAAAAACCCTTACAGCACCTTATGGGTTATAAGAATATTTTGTTTGTAGGAAGACCCGAACCCAGAAAGGGTTTAAGGTTTTTAATAAACGCAATGCCTATAATACTTTCAAAGGTTCCCAACGCACGGTTGATAGTTGTGGGTTCAGGCCCACTTTTGGGATATTATAAATCTTTGGTACCAGAAGAAATAAAAGATAGGGTGCTTTTTGAAGGGTCTGTTGATAGCGATGTATTACCCAGGTATTATCGCTCGGCCGATGTATTCGTATCCCCCGCAACAAGGTCCGAGAGTTTTGGTATGGTTCTTTTGGAGGCTATGGCAAGCGGGGTTCCGGTGGTGGCGACCAATAACGAGGGTTATAGGTATGTTGTAAAGGATGGGGAAAACGGTTTGTTAAGCGAGCCTGAAAACGAAGTGGATTTGGCCAACAAGATAATAAAGGTTTTAACGGATGAAAACCTCAGGCAGAGGTTAATATCAAACGGCCTTGAAACCGCAAAAAGGTTTTCGTGGAAAAACATAGCAAAAGAGGTTGAAGGGTATTACCTGGAATTGATGGGTAAAAAATGAAGGTTTTGGAGGCCAATGGATGCTATATAGGATATGCAAAGCCCTTATTGGAGAATATAAGTTTCCAATTGGATTTTGGAGAGGTTTTAAACGTTTACGGGGAAAACGGGGTTGGGAAAACCACATTGTTAAAGGCCTTCCTCGGAATATCAATATTAAAGGGGGAAATAAAGATTCTATCAAAAAACCTTTTGGAATTATCGCCATTGGAAAGGGCAAAACTCGTATCCGTTATGTTGGGGGAAACCATAAGGGCGGATATAACGGTTAGAAGGTATTTTGAGTTATACTTTTCGCCCATATCTTCGGATTTAATTGAGGTTTTTGGATTGAAAGAAGTCCTTGATAAAACTTTTAAAGAAATATCAACGGGTCAGAACAGAAAGGTACAACTCGTTAGAGCCCTATCCTCCCCCGCTCCGGTTATAGCGTTGGACGAACCCTACGCACACCTTGATGAAAAATCCAAAAACAATTTAACGCGTATAATAGAAGATATACGGAAAAAGGGTAAAGTCTTCATTATTACTTCACACAAACCTTTGGGGTTTGGAAAACCCTTCAAACTACCCCCATCGCCTCAATAACCTTTTTTGCCTCAATTTCAATGGGTGTATCCGAAAATATAAGGGAATACCTTCCGCCTCCTTGTAAAACGAGATTTTTAACACCATTGGCCCACCTCCTTATCCTTTCCCTATAATAACCCGCACTATTTGGGCTTATAGAAACCTTTTTTCCGCTTTCAATATCAACCAAAACCTTCCCGTCATATTTAAAATCCCATTCCTCACCGCTCAATATATGGAAAGCCACCACATCGTAGAATTTAAGGAGTATGTTTAAACCCTTCTGTAAATCGTTTTCCTCAAACTCAAAATCCGAAATCACAACAACCATAACCCTTTTCTTGATTTCCGAAACCGTCATAAAAACTCCCTTTAAAAAATCTCCTCTCCCCCCACCGTTATATGTCTCGTAAAAACACCTTATGAGGTGTTGTGCCCCTTTGTTAAAGGGTATATATTTCCCAGAAAGGGTTAGCAATGAAAACCTGTAATTCAACCTGTTTGCCGCAAACATCACCATTCCCGCAACAATGGAAGCCCTTTTATGTTTCTCCCACATACCCATTGATCGGGTATCATCAAAAAGTATAAGTATTGGAACTTCGGATTCGTTTAAAAACAACTTTAAATAGAGTTTTTGCCTCCTCGCGTAAACCTTCCAATCTATCCTTCTAAGGTCATCCCCTTCAACATACGGCCTGTGCCCAGCAAACTCCGGAGAACTCCCCAAAACATTACTCCTATGCTTTCCGGAAAATAAACCCTCAACTACCCCCTTTACATTTATCTCAAACTCCCTTATTATCTCCTTGGGTATGCTCACGGTAGGATTGAAACCGGGTCTATGGGTTTTCCGTTTTTCCAAACCTCGTAATGTATATGCGGACCACTCGTCTTCCCCGTACTACCCGAAAGCCCTATTATCTGACCGGTCTTTACGGTATCACCAATTTTTACAAAAACCTTCAATAGATGCCCATAAACCGTTTCATAACCCTTACTATGTGAAATCTTAACAAACAGGCCCAAATTTTTATCCCTCCCAACATCCTTTATTACACCTTTGGCGGTGGAGAATACAAATGTTGATTCCGGAACATCTATATCCAAACCCGTATGAAGATTACTATCAACGCCCCTTACTATCGGACCAACCGCGGGCAAGGCGCAGGGTGTATCGCACTCCTCCACATATATCGGTAAGGCTCCCATCGGGTACTCCACCTCGGGGAGTTTTATATTACCCCCGAGTAATATTTCCAACTTTTCAACCTTGGATTGTAGTTTTTGATATTTTTCATGTAGTTCTTTCAATTCCCTCTCCGCTCTCAACATATCCAAAACCCTTGTATATAACCTATCTTTAAAAAACAGCGTGGATATAAGCATTATAAAAACCAACAATCCTATAAGGCCAAAGAATACCCATAAACCCAATATGAGTTTAAAAACCACCAAACCCTTACCCGAGAAAACCCACCTTTTAACCCCGTTTTCTCCGGTTTTTAGTATCTCTAACCTTTTTATCCCTTACACCTTCTGCAAGACTTTCAATATGACCTCTTTTATTTCCACGGGCCTAAACATCCTACCCGTGTATTTTGTAATGGGATGGAGTTTTTCGTGCTTTGTGGTGAATTGCTTTATAAGGTGTAAAAGTTGTGCCCGGGCGTTCATTTCAACCACAAAAACTTTGTCATATTTTTCAATGAATTCGTTAACTTCGTCATCGTAGAACGGCCACAATGTCCTTATCCTCATATATCTTGCCTTTATACCCTCTTCCTCTAACTGCTCCATGGCTTCAAGAATGGGTCCCATCGTTGCACCCATACCTATTATACCGATTTCCGCATCCTCATCCCCATAATAAACCGCTCTCGGAAGTTCCCCTGAGTTTTTCGCAACTTCGTATTTCCTCAGCCTCTTATCAACCATAGCTTTCCTCATATCCGGATCTTCGGTTGTGTATCCCGTTTCATCGTGCTCGTTTGAGTTTGCCGTAAAAATTGTACCTTCCATTCCGGGTAATGCCCTTGGGGATATACCATCTTCCGTTATCTCATATCTCAAATACTGTCTCCCCTCTTTCTTTATCCTTTTAAGGTCTTCTTTACTCAAAAGTTTGCCCCTGTCTATTTCAACCTTAAATGGGTCTATTGAACCGGGTTCTGCGGTATATTTATTCTGGGAAAACGCCTGCTCTGTTAGTATTACTACGGGTGTCTGGTATTTTTCCGCAAGGTTAAATGCCAACGCCGTAAAGTAAAACCCTTCTTCTAAGGTGGCGGGTGCTATGACTATCCTCATCTGATCCCCATGCCCTCCGAAAAGAATATGGTTTATATCCGACTGCTCAGTTTTTGTTGGAAGACCCGTACCCGGTCCTGCCCGTTGGGAATCAACTATTACCAACGGTGTTTCGTTTATATAAGCCAACCCCAAGGTTTCGGTTTTTAGGGATAGTCCGGGACCGGATGATGTGGTCATGGCCCTTGCACCCGCAAAAGCGGCTCCCAAGGCAAAGTTTATGGATGCTATTTCGTCTTCGGCCTGAACCGTAACCGCTCCGAATTCCCTACCGTACTTTGCGAAGAATTCAAGTATTTCCGTTGCCGGTGTTATAGGATATGCCACCTCAAACCTACAACCCGCGGTTAAAGCACCGAGGGCAATAGCCTCGTTTCCTATCATCATAATCCTACCCGGGTCTCCGAGGTTTTCCACGATGTACTCATCTTTCTTACCAAGTTCTTTAGCTTTTTCCCTTCCGAACTCATAAGCCTTTATGTTCGATTCAACTATCTTTTCCCCCTTCTCCTTAAACCATTCCTTTATGGCCTTATGGGCTATATCGTGGTCTATGTTTAGAAGTTCTGCTATAATCCCCAGCGCCACAACATTCTTTATAACCTCCAATCCCAAATTTTCCCTTGAAAGGTTTGCGAGGGGTAAAATGTAATAATGGACATCATCCCTTTTCAGGTGTTCCGGTATTTCGGGATGTGTGCTGTTATCGTAAATGATTACACCACCGGGGGCAACCTCATGGGTATGTAGTGGTAGGTTTTGGAAATCAAGGGCCAAAAGGTAATCAACATAATCCTTTGGACCATAAACGGGTTTATCCTTAGCCCTAACCGTTAAGTTTGTAGGCAACCCCCTAATGTTTGAAGGAAAGTCTTTTATTATCACAACATAAAGGCCCATCTTTTTAAAGATTTTGGATAAAAGTTCCCCAGTTGTTAAACTCCCATCACCAGCAAGACCGGCTATTTTTATCGCTATATCGTTTTTACGCATAACTGGTTATTCTAAGGTTGTATATATTTTCCGTGTTTAACAATTTCACCACGGGTTATGAATATCACATCCTCCGCTATGTTTGTTGAAAGGTCCGCAATCCTCTCAAAATTTTGGGCTATACTTACTACCTTTAAGGCGGTTTCGGTTTCAAGGGCTTTTACCGCCTTGTTTAGGATCCTATCCCTAAACCTGTCTATCACCTCATCGGATTTTATTATCTGTAAAGCCAATTCGGCATCCCTGTTTTTGAAAGAGGAGTAAACCTCAACAAAGGATTTCTTGGCGAGTTCCCTTATAATTTTCAAATCCTCGTTAAACTCTCCGAGGTTTACCCCTTTTTCTTTTAAAACCTTCATATCCCTTGCCACATTTTCGGCGTGATCCGCTATCCTCTCTATATCGTTGTTTATCTTCAGAGCCATTAAGAGTTCCCTTAAATGTGTTGCTTCTGGCTGATAGAGTGCTAATGTTTGGACTATGAGTTCGTCTATCTCTACTTCAAGCTCATTGACCCTTTTCTCCCTTTGCATGGTTTCCTCATACGATTCCATACACAATTCTATCATTTCAACCGTTAGGGAGTACATCTCGTCAAGTTTTGATTGTATTTCGTATAAGGCCGTTTCTACCATATTTCAAAACTCTCTCCGGGGTTTAATATCACCACCTGGGCTTTATCGCCTACCAACTTTTTAAACTCTTCGGGATCCGCCTTTATTAGGTCAAATGTGTTGTAGTGCATTGGTATCACATACTTTGGCGATATAAACTCAACGGCCTTTGCGGCTTGGAAGACATCCATAGTAAATCTGCCCCCTATGGGGAGGAGTGCCAAATCGGGTTTGTAAAGTTCCCCTATGAGTTTCATATCGGAAAACAGGCCTGTATCCCCCGCGTGGTATACGGTTTTTCCGTCAATTTTAACTATAACACCTGTGGGATCTCCGAGTTGTGCGGTGTGCCAAGCGGGGGTGAAGGCAACCTCAACACCCAAGCCCCCTACATTCACAAATCCACCTATATTCATAGGTTCAACCTTTTGAAGGCCGGATTTAATCACCAGTTCGTATTGGGATACAAAATATGCCCCGGTTTTTTTGCATATCTTAACGGCATCCTCAAAACCGTGATCCCCGTGGTCATGGGTAACTATAACCACATCCGCCTTATCAACCTTATTAACATCCCCTATTGGCGATTTCGGGTTCCCACTAATAAACGGGTCTATAAATATGACTTTGCTACCTTCTATTTTGAAAGCCGAATGCCCCAAGTATGTTATCTTTACCATAGTCTGATATTTTACCCCCGTTAGGTTTTTGAATGTTCCCTTTGCAAAGTTATAATTCCCGTTTTATGGTTTGTAATGCATGCGGTAAGGATGTTGATGGTTTCCCCTGTGAAAATTGCGGTTCTTATAATATCCTTGATAAAGGTTTTGTTAGGCTTGTTGATTTCTTGGGTGGTGATTTGGCGGTGGTTCAGGCTGCGAGGGTTTCGTTGGGTCAGGGTATAAAAACGCCCGAAAAGGATAGAAAACTCATACATTACCTTATGGAACACGAGCACGGCACACCCTTTGAGCACAGCGTTTTTAAATTCCATGTGAAATGCCCCATATTCGTGGCGAGGGAATGGTTTAGGCATAGGATGGCCTCTTATAACGAGATAAGTCAAAGGTATGTTGAGGTTAAGGATGAGTTTTATATCCCCGAAAAGTTGAGGAGGCAATCAAAAAGCAACAGACAGGCGAGCGAATTTGCCGAGTTTGAAAACGAATCACAACTCCTGAGCCTTTTTTCCAAGGCTTACGAATATACTTACTCAATTTACAGGCAACTCTTGGAAAGCGGGGTGGCGAGGGAATTGGCGAGGGCGGTTTTACCCATTGGTATATATACGCAATTCTATTGGACGGTTAATGCGAGGAGTTTAATGAACTTCCTCAGGTTAAGGATGGCCGAGGATGCCCAGTACGAAATACGGCAATACGCAAATATTATATTCTTGATCTTTAAGGAAAAAATGCCTTGGACCGCCGAAAGTTGGGAAAAACTCGGGAGAAAAAAACCTTAATTTTTTATTTCCTTTTAACCAAAACCCCAACAGCCGAACCAAAAACCATTTTAGCCTCAACCTTAACCGGAATCCTCTCTTCTTTTGAAATCCAAACCTTCATTCCACCTTCACCACCGAATATATTCTTACCGGATTTTAACTCGGGCATAACTATCCAACAGTCAAATTCCCCTACGGGTGTTTTAACCCTTTCCTCACCAATAACCTTTACCTTAACCGTTTCCGTAATCTCATCCACATGGTAGGGGAACTTAAAAACCCTTTGAGAATCGTAATTTAGTGTCCTCGCAACATATACCAATGTTAATGGGTCTAAACTCCCCTTGGGAATATCAAGGCTTTTACCGTAATGGTATAAGGCCTTTCCGTTATAGTGGTCGTATGCTATCCAGCCCCAATAGTGGTAATTCCCCTCGTGTTGAACTTTTTTATACAAAAGGGGTTTTAGGTTTAAATCCGTTATGCTTAAAATCGTATCGTGTATCCTAAAAAAGGGAACACCACCATCCGCCAATAACTTGAACTCATAAATCTCCTTTCCCTTCCATGTGGTTTTACCAGAACTAACCATTTGGAGTTTTCCCGCTTTAAAAGGCCCAAACTTTGCATCAAAAACCAAGGTCTCCGGCTCAAAAAATGTGATAATGAATATCATTTTGCCTCAACCCTCCCGCAATCCAAAATACCCCCATAAGTGCGCACCAAGTTGTCAATCTCCTCTCTCGCCTTTTTCGTTAAAGGATAGTTTTGGACGAATATTCCAAATACATACTCCTCATTACATCCCCTATAAAACCCCAATAAGGCCGAAACACCAAATAGTGTTCCCGTTTTGGCATGAACCCTTTCCCCGAGTTCCCTTAACCTCATTCTGAGCGTTCCCTCTCCGGGGGATGGAAATATGTTTAACGCGTACTCGCTTAAACCCTTTGAACCCGCACACATTATAAACGCCGCGTCCCTAGCCCTTATGAGGTTATACCTTGAAAGTCCCGAACCGTCAAAAATATACGCATCGCCACCCATTCCCAGTTTTTCCATAAACCCTTTAAACATATCCCCCGCATTTGATAGACCCTTTGAATAATGGGCAACAAGCATATCCGCCATAAAGTTTATGCTGTAATACAGGGTTGGCCTTAACATATCAACTAATGTTGGGCTGTATATAGTGTCCGCTTCAAACCCACTTAAATCCGGCATATCACCCTCTGAGATAGCGATTCTAACCCCCTTACCCACATCATTTGCAACCTTTTTAACAATATGCTCTACGAACTTTAAAGGATCCCTATACCTGTAATCGTTCCTCGGAATATAAACCGCGCTATCCGTAAAGGTTTCTTCCCGAACATTTCCAATGTATATGCTAAGAGTAGTATCCTCTGAAACCTTACCGTAATTTATTGATATTGGAGTTATGGGTGTTATATATCCCCTATCTATGTCCTCCCATGCCCAACCGTATCCATACCTCTCCCCCCATTTGGGAAAGGATATAACGACCTTTACGCGTTTGGAATTAATGTGAGACATCTTATCCGTCAATATGGAGTCAAGGGTTGAGAACCGTAGGGTTGGATCCCCGTTAAACCTTATAAACAGGGTATCCTTTTTTATGGCAAAAATTGTGGGTATTCTGTAATTTTCACCCAATCCGTTTAAAAGTACAATGGCCCATAGGGATTTCAAAGTTGAAGCGGGTATTACATATTCTTCCGAAAAGTATTCCCTATGAACCTCACAACTCCTATTATCCAACCAAATTTCCGAAATATAAGAAACCATCCACATCAATAGGGTATTATAAGGTTGGGTTTTGTGTTTTACAAGTGGAACCTTCCATCCTTACAATATCCGCCTTGGACAACCTTGAAATAATTAAACGGGCGTTGGTGGAATTTATAAGGGAAGAAATTAGTAAATTCGGATTAAAAAAAGGTGTTCTGGGTTTATCCGGTGGTGTGGATTCCGCAACCGTGGCGTATTTAATGGTGGAGGCTTTGGGGAAAGGGAATTGCGATTTTCTGATATTACCCTATAAAACATCCTCAAAGGAATCCGTAGAAGATGCCCTTTTGGTTTGCAAAGAACTCGGTGTTGAACCAAAGGTTATAGATATAACACCGTTCGCGGACCCAATAATTCAAGGGTTAAACATAAAGGATAAAAACCGCATAGGGAATGTTTTGGCCCGATTAAGGATGATAGTCCTTTATGATAGGAGTGCAGAGGTAAATGGAATGGTTGTTGGCACATCAAACAAAACGGAACTGTTATTGGGGTATGGAACCATATACGGTGATTTGGCGTATGCCATAAATCCCTTAGGGGACCTTTACAAAACCGAAGTTTGGGAACTGGCAAAATATTTGGGTGTTCCGGAAAGGATAATTAAAAAGAAACCCACCGCAGATTTATGGCCGGGGCAAACGGATGAGGAGGAACTCGGACTTTCTTATTACGAAGCCGATGCGATATTAAGGGAAATAGTTGAAAACCTGAGAAAACCCGAGGAATTATACGAATTGTATGGAAAGGAAAGGGTTGATAGGGTTTGGGAACTTTTGAGGAAAAACCAGTTTAAGAGGAAACCGCCAATAATAGCGAAGGTTTCATCCGTTAGCATTAACTACGAGTTTATAGCCCCAAGGGATTGGGGAGTTTAAGATTTTTCCATTTTTTCCAATACATCCAATAGTTCCAAGGGATAGTCTATTTCAAAATCAGCACCCGAATTTACCGTTCCAAATGTATCCCCATATTTAGCAAAAACGGTTATCATACCTATGGATTTTGCCCCCAGCACATCCCTTTCCGCCCAATCCCCAACCATAACGCTTTCTGATGGGTTATCAACTCCAAGCATTTCAAGGGCCTTTTTAAATGGGGCGGCACTCGGTTTCCTCTCAAATGTATCCTCATATGTGATAACCACATCAAAAAAGGAATCTAAGGATGATTCCACTAGTCTCGTCCATGCCTGTAATCTTGGAGCGTCGGAAACCACGCCGAGTTTATATCCCCTCCTTAAAAGTTCTACGAGGGTTTGCTTTACATAGGGGTATGGCCTTAAATTGGCCTCCTTTGCCTTTCTATAAGCCACAACCCCCGCGGCTAATATATGCCAATCAACCCTACCCAAAAGTTTTTCCAAAAGTTTGTTAAAAACAAACTGGTCTTCTATCCCTTCCTTTTCGTATATTTTGAAAATCTCGTTGTAAACTTCATCCGGCGACATCCTCAAACCCGCACCCACCATTGCCTCCGCGGCCGCTCTAACCGCCTCCCTCTTCATCCTCATAAAATCAACAAGCGTATTGTCAAGGTCAAATATAATAGCCTTTATCTTCAACCTACCCCTCCTTCTCCGTGAGAACCTGATAATCAAGGGATGCCAAGAACTCGTCGTTTGTAGGATATTTACTAAGTCTGTTTAATACGAATTCCATGGCCTCAACGGGGTTCATATCCGATATTATTTTCCTTAACAACCAAACCCTTTCAAGCGTGTATTTTGAAAGCAAGAGTTCCTCCTTCCTCGTCCCGGATCTAAACAGGTCAATTGCTGGGAATACCCTCCTTTCCGCCAGTTTCCTATCCAAAACCAACTCCATATTGCCCGTTCCCTTAAACTCTTCAAATATCACATCGTCCATACGGGAACCCGTTTCTATTAATGCCGTGGCGAGGATGGTTAAACTTCCACCCTCTTCTATTTTCCTCGCTGCACCAAAGAACTTTTTGGGTTTTATAAAAGCGGATGCTTCAATTCCACCGGAAAGGGTTTTACCGGTTGAAGGGGTTATCTGGTTATAAGCCCTCGTTAATCTCGTAAGGGAGTCCAAAAGTATTACCACATCCTTCCCGTTCTCAACCAACCTTTTAGCCCTTTCCAAAACCAATTCACTTAGTTGGGCGTGCCTATCCGGGGACATGTCAAAAGTTGAATAAAATATTTCCGCTTGGGGTACAACCCTCTGAAAATCCGTTACCTCTTCCGGTCTTTCATCTATTAGGAGGATTATTAAGTGTATCTCCGGGTGATTCCTAACAATGGCCTTTGCTATTTTTTGTAATAGTATGGTTTTACCGGACCTGGGAGGTGCAACTATTAAACCCCTCTGCCCCTTACCAACCGGAATGAAGAGATCCACCACCCTCATTGATAAATCGTCATCCTCGGGATTTTCAAGTTTTATCCTCTCCGTGGGATAGAATGGTGTTAGTTTTTCAAATAGGGGTCTTGCTTTGCTCTGGGAAACGGGAAATCCGGAAACCCGAACCACATAAACCATGGGGTCGTTTTTTTCGCCGCTCTGTTGTTTTGCGAAACCCTCAACATAATCCCCGGGTCTTAAACCCAAGGCCTTTATGATTTGTGCGGAAACATATGCATCTTCCCTTGAAGGTATTAGGTTGTTTGAAGGGGACCTTAAAAATCCAAACCCTTCCGGGTGTATCTCCAAAACCCCCTCTTTCCATACAAGGCCCTCTTTCCTAACCTCTACATCAAGGATTCTCTTTATTAGGGTATCTTTGTCCAGTTCTGCATAGTCCTCTATCCCGTATTCCTTTGCCAACTCGTATAATTCCGACAAACGCTTGGCTTTTAGGTCCTCTAAACTCAGCATGGGAACCTCCTTTTGCTAAGATTACATTAAACCCTTTTCTTCCAATGTTTTAACCAATTTTGTAGGCATGCTAACAACCTTTCCATCCAAAATATCAACCCTACTACCCCAAACTTTACCCGTTTTCTTGGGTAAAACCAAAATTGAAAAATCCTTTGGCATATCAATCGCCACAAAAACCGTATCTCCGGGTTTTATATCAAAGAAATTCCAATCCGACTTATAAAACCCGTCGTTTGTGGTATATGCCACCTCCATTTGACCCGTGCGCTTGTGTATGAACCAAACCCTTGTAAATTTAACCGGCTCCCCATTTCTCTTAACATAACCCGCGGCAACAAATGTATTGGGCTTTTCCCCTTTTCTCAAACCTTCGGTTGGATACCCCTTATCCCTCCAACCGAAAAACCCCTCGTTTAAAACATACACTTCCCTTAACCCATAAAGTTCCGCCTTACTCGCCGCCATTTCGGATAGGTGGTGGGGGCAAGCGCAGTAAAAAACAATGGGTTTATCCAAAGGTATTATGCCCTTTTCAAAATAGGCCTCAATGGCGTTTACGGGTGCGGATATAGCCCCCTTTATATGCTCAACCCTATACTCATAACTACTCCTAACATCCACTATGGTGTATTTATCCATACCCTTATACACCTCATCAACCGATATAAAGGAATATGCTATAACAAACGGCATCGCGATTGGATATTATAAGGTTGAAATGCCTTTGTGTGGCGGAATTATAATACCCACCCTTATGAAAAAGATAACCGTTAAGGATATTGTGGAGATGAAGGGAAAGGAAAAAATTTCGGCCATAACCGCTTATGATTATCCAGCGGCCCTATTGGCGGATGAAAGCGGGTTCGAAATAATCTTGGTTGGGGATTCAGCTGCTATGGTGGTTCATGGATTTGAGGATACCTTAAAGATAGGTATGGATGAAATGATTATGCATACAAAAGCGGTTTGCAGAGCAGTTAAGAGGGCGTTAGTTGTAGGGGACATGCCATTTTTGAGTTATCAAACATCCGAAAGGGATGCAATTGAAAACGCCGGGAAGTTTTTAAAAGCGGGTGCAAACGCCGTAAAACTTGAAGGGGGAAGGGAAATAGCAAATTTGGTTAAAAAACTCGTGGATTACGGGATTCCCGTAATGGGTCATATAGGTATGAATCCGCAAAAATACAATGTTTATGGGGGTTTTAAATTGCAGGGTAGGGATAAAGAAAGGCTTTTAGAAGACGCAAAGGCCTTGGAAGATGCGGGTGCTTTTTCAATAGTCCTTGAAAAGGTTCCGTATGAGAGTGCAAAATATATAACCGAAAACATTTCCATACCTACCATTGGAATTGGTGCGGGACCCTATACCGACGGCCAAATTCTCGTTTTCCACGATGTTGTGGGGTTATCCTTATACAAGTTTAAGTTTGCGAGGAAATATGTTGAAGGGTTTTCAATATTTAAGGAGGCTTTGGAGAGGTTTAAAAACGATATAAAAAGCGGTAATTTTCCGTCCTTGGAGGAGAGTTATGAGTAAAATCCATCCAACGGCGATAATTGAGGGGGAGGTTAACATTGATGAAGGTGTTGAGATAGGCCCTTATGTTTATATATCCGGGAAGGTTTCCATAGGGAAGGGAACGAAAATAGGGCCTTTTTCCGTTATTGTGGGTAGGGTTTCCATAGGGAAAAATAACGCCATTCATCATTCAGTTTCCATTGGGCAACCACCTCAGGATGTTAATTATAAAGGGGAAAATACGGGGGTTATTATAGGAAACAACAATGTAATAAGGGAGTTTTGCACTATACACAGGGCTACGGGTGAAGGGAACTCAACGGTTATAGGCGATAACAACTTTTTAATGGCTTATGTTCATGTTGCCCATAATTGCAAGTTGGGGAACGGGATAACCATCGCAAACGCCGCCCAACTGGCCGGATATATAGAAGTTGAAGATTACGCCTTTATCTCAGGTGTTTTGGGGATACATCAGTGGTGTAGGGTTGGGGCATATGCTATGATTGGAGGTATGACGAGGCTAAACCTTGACGCACCACCCTTTTTTATGACCGTTGGATATGAGCCAGCGGTTGTGGGTTTGAATTTGGTGGGCTTAAAGAGAAGGGGATTTTCAAGGGAAAAGATTGAGGTTTTAAAGGAATGCTATCGGACAATTTATAGAACAAATTTAACCCTTGAAGATGCCTTAAAGGTTTTGGAAGAAAGGTTTCCGGGATACGAAGAGGTGAAGCATTTGATTGAATTTTACAGAAAGAGTAAAAGGGGTGTGGTTATGAGGAGTCCTTAACAACACGAAGAGGATAAATAGAAGGCTTAAAAGTTTGAAAAAGGGTTTGGGGATATTCTTTACCCCTTATGTTTCTCAACTATCTGGATTAAATCCATCGTCTATTGCCTTTTTACTCTGCAACTCCCTGTAATAACCATCAATGTGAAGAATCTTATAAACCTTTTTTAACTTATCTTGCATTTCCCTCTCGGTTGTTAACCCTTCCCACAGGAAAAGGGCTTTTAATGCTTCAAGGGCCGCTAAGTATGCGGCATCCGATGCCACAGATACATACTTAACATCATCGTATATCCCGGCTTCCTTATTTATCCCAGCCTTTTTAAGTATCTCTTGGCAAGTTTTAGTCTATCAACAGGTGTCTTTACCTTGGCCATAACGAAATTCTAAGGCCGGCTTATGCATTTCTCAAAAACCCCACAAACAAATAAAACGGGAGTATTATATCCCCCTTATGAAAATAGCGATTATGTCCGATTCCCACGATAATCTTAAAGGTTTAAAATGGGCATTTGAAACAATAAATGAACTCGGCATAGAAAATGTTATACACCTCGGTGATGTAATAAGCCCCTTTGTCCCTTTAAGAATAGGCGAAATGTATAAAGGAAAACTTTGGGTGGTGTTTGGCAATAACGATGGGGATTACCTCAAATTGGCGCAAAACTTCCGAAAATTCGGATGGTTTGTTTCAAGTGAAACCCCCACATTTTTGGAAATTGAAGGTAAGGATTTTGTATTAATGCACGAACCCGTGTTCATTGATAAACTCGCCGAAACTGGGGATTTCAACTTTATCCTTTACGGGCATCTACACGAAGTGGATATAAGGAGGGTAAGGAATACCCTTATTGTCAATCCCGGCGAAATTTACGGGTATATATCCGGAAAATGCTCCTTTGTGGTGTTGGATACGGAAAGTTTGAATGTGGAAATTTATGAAAAGGGGGTAGAAGAGGTTGAAAAGATCAAACTATGACTTAAAAGAAGAAATCAAAGCGTTAAACGAGCAACAGTTAAAGGCGGTTTTAGCGCCAATTGATAGGCCTATACTCGTTGTTGCGGGGGCGGGTTCGGGTAAAACCCGTGTATTAACCCTAAGGGTGGCTTATCTCGTTAAAGAAATAGGGGTACCCGAGAATAGGATTCTCGCCGTCACCTTCACGAACAAGGCTGCCGATGAAATGAAGGAAAGGCTTTCAAGGTATATAGATGTGAAAAAATTGAATGTGGGAACATTCCATTCCTTTGCATTAAGAATTGTTAGAGAAAATCTCGGAAATTTAACCGTTTATGACGAGGATGATACAAAGGCAATATTGGAACCGATATGCAAGGATTTGGGTTATAATGTTAAGGAGATAAAAAATGCCATTTCAAGGTACAAAAACACCGGCAAAATTCCGGAAAATTTGGATAAAAGTGTATTCTCATCAATCCTGGAAGTATATCAGGATAAACTAAAAAAGGCCAACGCCCTTGACTTTGATGATATTCTCATAAGGGCAAACGAGGTTTTGGAGGATGAAAATATACGGAAGAAATACTCCCAAAAACTCTATTACATCCTCGTTGATGAGTATCAGGATACTAACCCCCTGCAACACAAAATACTCGTAAAAATAGCGGGGAATCCAGAACACAGAAGGGTTTTTGTGGTTGGTGATGAAGACCAAGCGATATACTCTTTTAGGGGTGCGGATTATACGATATTTCTAAACTTCCAGAGGGATTTCCCCAACACCTTAATCCTTAAACTTGAAAGGAATTACCGCTCAACCCAGAAAATCTTAGACTTGGCAAACAACCTTATAAGGCATAACCATAACAGGAGAGAAAAGTTTTTATTCACCGATAGAAAAACCGGCCCAGAGCCGATATACAAATGTTTTGATACACCAGAGGATGAAGCGGAATGGGTGGCAAAGGAGATATTATCAAGGGGATTTAAACCCGAAAATGTAATGGTTTTATACAGGGCAAACTATATATCCCGTGTGTTTGAACAGGCTATGGTCAGGTATGGAATACCCTATAAGATTATAGGGGATGTAGGGTTTTTCCAAAGGAAAGAAATTAAGGACATTCTATCCTTTTTAAGGGTGGCTTTAAACCCCAAGGATTTCGTATCCTTGCGGAGGAGTATGCTTTTGGTTGAGGGGTTGGGCGAAAACACCGTAAATAGGGTTATAAGGGAGATTGAAGCCGGGAAAAGTTGGGAAGATATAAAAAACATTTCAAAGTTTAGGCTGGGGAAAATAAAGGAATACTTTTTGTTATTGGATGATTTAAAGGACAAACCCCCAAGGGAAGCCGTGCAAAAGGTTATAGACTTCCTAAACTATTACGAATACTTACAAAGGTTTGACCCGGAAAGGTTTGAGGATAGAGTTGAAAATGTTGAAGAACTATTAAACATGGCTTACGGTTATCAGTCCGAAGGTAAAAACTTGGAGGAGTTCCTTTACTCAGTATCACTTTTGAGTTCCGCGGATACAAAGGAGGGGAACGCGGTTTCTTTAATGACCGTCCATTCCGCAAAGGGTCTTGAAAGGGATGTCGTATTTGTGGTCGGTTTAGAGGAGGGGACATTCCCACACTATAAATCATTGGAAGAAGGTAATGAGGACGAGGAGAGGAGGTTGTGTTATGTGGCAATAACAAGGGCAAAAACATACCTTTACTTGACCCATGCAAAAATGAGGGGATATAATAGGTATTCCCTAAAACCCAGTAGGTTTTTGGAAGAAATGGGGATAACAGGGGGACAGATTAAGGGATATACGGATAACGGCGATATTAAAAAAGGTGATAGCGTATATCACGAAAAATACGGATACGGTAAGGTTTTAAACATTGATGGGAATATAGTGAAGGTTATGTTCAAAACGGGTGTAAAAAGTTTCGTTAAGGATAAGGCTAAGTTGAAAAAGGTATGAGGTTCAAAGGGGATTTTGAAACCGTTTATTGGGTATTTCCACAGGATGCCAACATTTTGGGGTATTTGTTCGGTGGGAGGTTAATGAATTGGGTTATCAGGTCGTCTTCAATTTACGCCTCAAATCTTGTTAAAAGGCCTGTTCTCCTCGGTTATATGGGCAGCTTTGACTTTTTAAACCCCATAAGGGTTGGAAATATGGTTAGTATAAACATATCGCCATTGTTTTCAACCAAACATACCATAACCGTAAAGGTGGCGGTATATTCAAGAAATCCCCAAAGCGATGAAGAAAATCTCACAACAGCGGCGGAATTGACATTTGTTTCCGTAGATGAAAACGCCTGTGTTGTCCCCCACGATTACAAAAACCCTTCCCCAACCCTTGAAAGAGAAATAAAGGGTAAGATAAATTCGTTAAAGGAGAGTTTAAAAAACCTCTACGAACCCGAAAGTTATGATTTACGCACGGTTTATGGTATAAGTATAGAAGATGTGTTCTTCTTTGACATGATGTCGGGGGCAAAACTCTTGGAGTATGTGGATCAGTTGGCGGCCATAACATCAATTGAATACTCAAAAAAACCAATGGTTACGGCATCAATTGACGAAACAATTTTCTTACACCCCATAAGGTCTTCGCACATCATAGAGATATTTACACGGTTGAACGCCGTTTGGAGAACATCCGCGGAAGTTGAGGTATGGGTTTTTGGCAAAGACCCAATAAGCGATAAGAGGTATATGGCTACCCATACATTTGTTAGCATGGTATTGGTTGATAGAAAGGAACACCTTGAAACATATGCGGCGGACGAAAGGATATTCAAAGAGGCGTCTTTTAGAAAAACTTTGCGGATTGAGAGGAAAGAAAAACTAATACAAGGGTTAAGCCCCTCTTAGCGGCTAACCACCAAATACCCAATTACACCCCCGAGTGCGGTATATACAAAGTCTAAAACTTCCGGATCTCCTCTCTTTGATACCTTATCCCAAACCTCTTTTAATACACCTACACTTACACTAACACCTACGGATGCCTTTTTATCCTTTGTGGCGTTATAAGAAACCGCAAAAACTATAAAACCCGCCCCTATATGCTGTATTTTGTCGGCTGGTGGCGATATTAAAAGGGAGATGAGTGTTATTTTTTAGCCGGGCAGGTTGATATGCCAAACAGTGTGTATAACCCGCAGAATCCAGTGGCCGCCGTGAAGAGCATAACTATACCCACTATGCCGAGGACAACCTTTAACCAGGTGGCGCTTACGAGAAATATCCCACCCAATGCCAAAAGCCCTACTATAACCCTTATAACCCTATCAACCGTACCAATATTCCTTTTCATCTTTCACCTCCTTTTGGTTTCACAACCTTATAACCACTTTGTTGCCAAGCGGTTATCCCACCTTTGAGGTTTAACACATGCTTAAAACCCTTTGATTCAAGGATTTTTGCGGCTATTGTGGAACGGTTTCCGGATCTGCAATAAACTATTATGGTATCCTTATTGGGGTCTGCCTTTATCTCATTTATCCTTGCGGCTATTTGGTTATGCGGGATTAACATCTTTGTTCCCGGGATGAACCCCATTTCATGCTCCGCCGGTGTCCTTACATCTATTATTATGGCCTTTCCCTTCCCGGATTTTATATAATCGTTAAGCCAATCCGGAGTTATCCAAGTGAAACTTATAAGCCACATCATAGCGCTAATATTCTAAGGCTGAAAAGGTTTCTGTGGGGATATTGAAACTTTTCGGGTTTATAATTCTCGTTGCATGGAGAACGCAAAAGAAATATGGGAAATACTAAAAGAGGTGGGCAAGAGGCTTGATAATGTTGGCAAAAGGCTTGATAGGTTGGCAAAAAGCCAAGAGGAGACGGATAAAATGTTAAAGGAAACGAGGGAATTGGTTGATAGCCTTGCAAAAAGACAGGCGGAGACGGATAAGCAGATAAAAGAGTTAAGAAAAGCCCAAGAGGAAACGGATAAAAAGTTAAAAGAACTTGCCGAAAAACACGCGGAAACCGAAGAGCAAATAAAGAAGTTAAGCGTTCAGATAAATAAGGTTGCCAAAGAGGTAAGGAACACAACCAGAGCGGTAGCACAACTAAACGGTGTATGGCAGGATTATACGGAGGACACGATAAGGGAAGGTTTGGAGTATGCATT
>CAYRSH010000017.1:0-26520 GCA_964426895.1 uncultured bacterium | reverse complement strand
AACTTCTCGTGCAAAAAGGCGCTAATATTAATGCCATAGATAACAACGGCAAAACACCCCTGGATTATGCCCAAGATCCCTATTATAGAAGCCAGATTGAACAAATCTTACTTTGCCAAACAAACGCCAATATAATTTCCGGATTATGAAAAGGCTTTTAAACGCGGGGGGAAAGTTTTTGTTGAACCATTTTATAAGGATTGGGAAAGCGGAAGGTTATCCGAAAGGGATCTGGCCATATACTCCGCAGAATACGAGCATTTTATAAAGGGGATTACCCCCTTGCTTGGAAAGAATTGGGATATGATAATATCTACGAGGAAGAATTGGAACATTCGGTAAATTATACCCCTACCAAAACCCCACAAACCGATGGTATGAAAAGGTTAATTCAAAAGTTCAACTCCATAAAATATAACAAACCATCCCTAATAGGATTCCTTTACGCCTTTGAACATCAACAGCCAGAGGTATCAAAGAGCAAACTTCAAGGTTTGGAAAAATGGTTTAACATCCCGGATAACGGTAAAGAGTACTTTTTATTACACGCCAAAAGTACGGAGGAAAAGGAGATTTTGGAGAACCTTATAAGTTCCCTGAACAACGATGAATTCGCAAAATGCAAGGAAACATTTGAGGAAACCTTAAACTTAAAGGTTGACGGATAAACTCCTAAGGTTTTTACAGGAACGGTTTGGAATAGGGGAAGAGGTTTTTAAGGGTTTTAAGTTTATACAAAGGGGAGATGACGTTTGGATAATGTCGGAGGATATACCGGATAACCTAAAAAACATAAATAGGGCTGGTTTGAGGTTTGCGAGGGGGGTTTCAAGGAATATAAAGATAACAACGGCCGTCATTCAACTGTTTGGTAGATACGCCACAAAAAATGTGGTTAATATACCGGAAGAACACCTTGGGGATTTCTTGGCAGGAAGGGACATAATTGTGGGGAAATTGGAAGGTGTTGAAAGGGGTCAGGTTATAGTGAAATTTGGGGAAGATGTTTTGGGTTTGGGTTTGTACGACGGTGAGAAGATTAAAAATCAAATACCCAAGGCGAGAAGAATAGTTTAGAGTATATCAAAGGATATGGGCTCTATGCTCTTCTTTATCCCGAGGATTTCAAAGTTTTCATCAACCCTGTCTATAATCCTCTCTAAGACGGAGTCCAAAACCCCCGCGGTATTTCCCACAACGACATAAACCACGGTTGTCAATTGCCATTTATCATGGTTATCAATTTCGGAGAATGCCGCGTTGAAATCCCGAGAAATACTTCGCAATGTGTAAAGGTACTTCCTCTTTTCCTTTAACGACCTAACAAATGGGAGGTGTATTTCTAAAATTAATATTCCCAACATCTTACGATTTTATGGCCGAAGCCCTTATGTATATACAATCCCCATCTTTAACCACATAATCCTTTCCCTCCAACCTTATCAGATTTTTCTCCCTTGCCCCCTTCCAACCCCCATTCTTTATAAGGTCTTCCCAGTTTATAACCTCTGCCCTTACAAATGTACGGGCTAAATCCTTGTGTATCTTACCGGCGGCATCAACAACCGTGGAACCCTTTTCCAACAACCAACCCCTAACCTCCTTTTCCGAAGGCGTAAAGAAAACTACGAGTCTCAGGATTTCAAGGAGTTTATGGAAAAGTTTTTCCGTAATATCATCAACATCATCTTTTAAAACATTGAAAACAAGATAAGGGAGGTTTTGGCTTTGGAGTTCTTCATATACAGAATCCTCTATTTTGGAGTTTTCGGTTATGTTTAGAACTACCAAACGCGGTTTTAACGAAAGGAATCCATAGCCTTTTAAGATTTTCCTTTCTTCATCGGAAAAATCCCCCGAGTTTAAAGGTACCCCTTCGGATAGGATTTTATAAGCCTTTTCCAAAACTTCCAAAACCTTCTGATCCCCTTTACCGGCGGAAACTTCCTTTTTTAATCTCTGTATATTACCTTCCAAAACTTCGGATTCTATACTCAGAAACTTCAATGTGGTATCCGTAAATGTCGTAAAGTTTTCGGTTAATCCTCCCACAACCTCAACAAAGGCGTCCGCATTAACGAGTTGCTGGAATAATGACCTTTCCTTACCGTATGAAAACATCTTGCCGAGAACATCGGAATCGTGAAGGTTTATGAAAGGTGGAGTAATCTTTTTTGGTTTGAAGAAATCAACAAGTGCTTTAAACCTCTTATCGTTAAGTTTTAAAGAGCCTACCCCTTTACCACCCGTTAACCTTTGTAAAAGCGTAGTTTTTCCCGTAAACGGGGAACCTATTATATAAACATCCATTAAAGGAGTTCGGCGTTAAGAACTATTTCCGGAACACCTCCCAAGGCAACCGATACCGGGCAACCCTTTTTTGCCTGCTCCGCAAAGTTTAAAAATGTTTCCCTATCTATACCCTCAACCTTTGCCTTAGTATTTAAAACGATTTTTGTAATTCTCGGACCCTCTTCCTTCACCTCCAAATAAACTTCCGCTTCCGTTGAAATCTCGTTAACCTTATAACCGTTCCTCTCCAAGGTTGCGGATAAGGCCATACTAAAACAACCCGCATGCGCTGCTGCTATTAACTCCTCGGGGTTTGTACCCTCACCACTCTCAAACCTTGAAGCAAAGGTGAAGGGGCCCTCAAACCACCCCTTACCCACAACCATTTTCCCTTTACCATCCTTTAAACCTCCATACCATACAGCCGATGATTTTCTAATTATCGCCATAGGTGGGTATTGTAAAGGTGTTATATCTTGGATAGGTTTTCTACAAAATATGTGGGGAATATCTTCAACCTTTCCACATCTTCAAGGGTATGAACGCCCGTTAAAACTAAAACCGTGGGTATGTTTAACCTATTACCGCCAAGAATATCCGTATCCAGCCTATCCCCCATTACTATTGCACTTTCAACATTCCCTACAAACTCGTAAATATAAGGGTTTGGTTTTCCCATAACGGCATCCGGTTCTCTCCCCGAAGCGAATGATATAGCCGAAACCAAAGAGCCGGCTCCGGGTAAAATCTCATCGGATTTTTTTATATGGGCATCCATATTTGTGGCTATAAATGTTAATCCCCTATAAACAAAATTTGCCGCTTTTTTCAGTTTCTCATAGCTAAAATTCCTATCCAAACCCACTACAACCGCCTCGGGATTAACCTCATCCGTTGTTATACCTTTACTTTTTAAAGGTTCAATTAATCCGTTCTCACCTATGACAAAAACCCTTTTTATACCCATTTTAAAAAGGTAGTCCGCTGCAACAACAGAAGAGGTTATAACTTTGTCGGGATACAAACCCAAATCCCTTAACCTTTCGGTATAATACTCCGGCGTTTTTGTAGAGTTGTTGGTTAAAAACACCAGTTTTTTACCCATTTCCTTTAACCTCTTTAAACCCTCAACATTTTCCCAAATAACTTCCTCCTCCCTCCACACAACACCATCCAAATCACACAAAACGGTTTCAAACCTTTTAAAATCATCAATTTTTAGCCTTTTCATTTAAAACCGTAAATTTTTACAATGGTGGGTGAAAACAGCGAGAGGATTTTTGAAACCAAAAAATCCCCAAAGGATATAAAAACCTCCTCTTTCTCCCGAATTATTGACTTTACTATTTTATCCGCAACTTTATTGGGTGAAATGGCTTTTCCAACGGGTTTGGGCTTTTCCCCAAGGGTTTTTTCAAAAAATGGGGTTTTAACCGCCGGTGGATAAACATTTATGATTTTTATCCCTTTGTCCTTTAACTCTTCCCTTAAAGCCATAAATATAAATCTCCCGGCGGATTTTGAAGCGGCATAAATGTTCCATTTAGCCAAGGGTAAAAATGCTATAAGGCTTATAACATTAACTATTAAGGCCTTTTCACCGTTTTTAAACTTTGCGAATTCTATTGACAAATCCAAAGGCGCCCAGAAATTAACCTCCATTACACTCTGCAAATCTTCCCAATTGGAATACAAAAGATTTCCAAAATAACCCACACCTGCGTTATTTATCAAAATATCAACACCATCAAGGATTTCATAAGCGGATGATATTAAACCCTTTCTTGCGGTTTCATCCCTTAAATCCAACCTAAAAATTTTTATTTCGGGAAATTCTTCTTTTAATTTTTTTAATGCCCCTTCGTCCCTGCCCACGGCCAAAATCTTTGCATTTCTTTGGTAGAGTTTTCTAACCAAGGAATAACCTATTCCGGAAGTTGCCCCCGTGATAATAACGCCTTTCCCCTCAACCCTCATTTCTTTTCTTGGATAATTCTAAGAGTTTTTTATAAAGTTCCCTTTCCTCCTTACTTATACCGCGTGGTACTTTTATAGTTGCCTTTACCAATAGGTCACCGCTTCCCCCATTAGGATCGGGAATACCTTTACCCTTAATCCTTGCGAATATTTCTCCGTTTTGCAAACCCTCTGGGATTTTAACCCTTATTCTTTCACCGGTTAAATGTACAAACTCAGTTTCGCCACCCAACACGGCCAATGGGGGTTCAACTTCAAGGTTGTATATTAGGTCTCTATGGTTTCTCGTGTATTGTGGATGTGGTTTCTCCTTTATATGGATAACAAGTCTCCCCCTTCCCCTTCTACCTCCATGCCCCCAATTCCTATAAACCACTTTCTGCCCATTAAGAACTCCGGGTGGTATATTTACAACCCTTTGTACCTCCTCCCACACAAACCCTCTACCCCCACACCTATAACAGGTTTTACCACTAATACCCCTACCCCCACAGTTTGAGCAAACGGTATCAACATAAAATGTACCTATGAAAGTCCTATTGGCCCTCCTAATCCTACCCGTTCCATGACAAACGGGACAGGTATGTGGGTCGGTTATACCTTCACCCCTACAAACCGGACATAAAACCTTTCTCGTGTATTTAATTCTTTTCTCGGTTCCTTTAACTATCTCTTCCAAATCCAATTCCAAATCCATATGGACATCAAGGTCTTCCACCTCTTCATATACCCTTCTACCCCTCCCGAAAAAGGTTTCAAATATATCTTCAAACCCTCCAAATCCCCTTCCGAATATGTTTTCTAAAATCTCGTCTATGGTCATACCGGAGAAATCAACACCCATATCGGGTGCCCCGGTATCGGGATCCCAACCCCTATCATACATTTCCCTCTTTTTGGGGTCGGATAACACCGCATAAGCCTCGCTTATCTCTTTAAACTTCTGTTCCGCTTCCGCCTTTTTTTCCGGTGGAACCCTGTCGGGATGCCATTGCATTGCCAATTTTGCAAAAGCGGCATCTATTTGTTCTTTTGTAGCATTACGGGGAACACCAAGAATCTCGTAATAATCCTTTTTATTCGCCCTCATATCATAACCACTTTATGGCACCTTTACCCCAAGCATATATATAACCAACCAACAATACCAAGATAAAGAAACCTCCCTCCAATGCCGCCAAAACCTTTAAATCCCCCACATGCAATGCCCAAGGGAATAACAGTATAGCTTCAACATCAAAAATTAAAAATATTACCGCAACCAAAAAGTATTTTACAGCAAGTTTCCCTTTTGGCCATTTACCGGGTCTTACCCCGGATTCGTAGGGTTCTAACTTTTCCTTATTGGGCCTTTTTGGACCCAAAATAAAAGACAAAACAACACCCGAATAACCCAACACTATGGCTATTAACAACATTATACCCAACTTCCAAAGTTCTTCCATAGAGTTGTGTATTTTAAGGTTGTTAATTGCGTGTTTGTTCAACCTGCCATCCCCCGGCATATTAATCATCTTTAAAATACCGTTATATGCCGATAATAAACATACCGAAGTCTTTGAGGGAGGGGTTGGGTGAAGAAGCAACTGATTCCCCTGTTGAGGTGTTATAGAATCCGCAGAAGATAGGTTTGCAAGGAGACTGGTGGAGGAAATTGGGAAACTTCGGGCTGAAATGCACGACGGGATTGGGAAATTGAGGTCGGAGGTGTATCAGTTTAAGGGGGATATAGTCAAGTGGATGCTCGCGTTTTGGATTGGGCAAGTAATAGCCCTCGGTGGTCTGATGTTTGCACTATTAAAACTGTTGTAAAGTTTTTGATGAAAAATCCGAAAGGACTATTTGCAAACTTTTCGGGAATAGAATAACGGCTTAATGAAACACTTACTTGATATTGAAACCCTGCAAGTTAAAGATATTTTAAAAATCCTTGATACCGCCGAGATCTTTTTAAAGGTTTTGGACCAACCTTCTAAGAAATTGCCAACGCTAAAAGGTAAAACGGTTCTGTTTATGTTCCTTGAACCCTCAACGAGGACGCAAATGTCTTTTGAATTGGCCGCTAAAAGGCTTTCGGCCGATACGGTAAATTTCTCCCCTTCAAAATCTTCTATGCAAAAAGGTGAGACGCTACTTGATACACTGTTAAACCTACAATCTATGGAAATTGATGCAATAATTGTAAGGAGTTCTTCGCCGGGAACACCACACTTTTTGGCAAAGCACACAAATGCAAGCGTTATAAATGCGGGTGATGGTATGCACGAACACCCAACGCAGGCCTTGCTTGATGCTTTTACGGTGAGGAAAAAATTGGGAAAATTGGAAAACTTAAAAATACTCATAGTTGGTGATATTTTGCATTCAAGGGTTGCAAGGTCAAACCTGTTTTTGTGGAAAAAGTTTAATTCCGAGGTTTATTTTAGTGGTCCTCCAACACTTGTACCCAAGGAATTTGAAAAATTGGGGGCAAAAATCGTAAATTTTGACGAGTATATTGATAAAGTTGATGTTATAATGGCTTTGAGGGTTCAGAGGGAAAGGATGGAGGGATCGTTTATACCATCTGTGAGGGAATACAGAAAATTCTGGGGTATAACTGTTGAGAGGCTAAACAGGATTCCTGAGAAAACTATTATTATGCATCCTGGCCCCGTAAATTGGGGTGTTGAGATGGATTGGGAGGTTAATCATAGGGAGAATACTGTAATTTTGGATCAGGTTAGGAATGGCGTTGCGGTTAGAATGTCCGTATTGTATCACTTACTTGCAAAAGCGGAGGATATGAGGTGAAGGGGATTTTGTACTATCCTTACAAGGCTTTAACGGTTAAAAAGATCTCTTTGGCCTTTATATGGGTCTTAATAGGGGCGGTTTTATATTCTTTACTAACATATTTGGCATATTATGTATCGGGCCTGGATTTATCAAAGGTTTGGGAGATAAACGGTTTATTCCCCATACCCATATGGGCTAAAACCTTTCCAAAATATTTGCCGGAGAGGGGGGGACATGTGTTGTTTCCCACAGATTTTGAGGTTTTCAATTTTTGGGGAAAGGTTTTATGGTTCTTAGGCGTTTATGGGGTTATTTATTCATACTTTTCTGCTGGTATAGGGATTTCAAGGTTTGTTATAGAAGACGAAAGGGGAGACCCCTTTTATCCATTTTTGGATGCTTTAAAGGAATCGTTTAAAAAATCCGGACTTTTTATAACATCAACCCTAACCGTAATTTCCTCCTTTGTAATAGTGCTTATAGTTCATCTGTTAATTTCTCTTTGGGGGAATTTCGGAAACCTGTTTTATTTAACGGGTGCAATACTGATCATTGTTTTTCCGTTTCTGGTTGCTTTGGGTGCGCTGTTTTTATACCTACTTTTGGGATTTTTGAGCGTTATAATCTTTGGACCCATAGTTTCCACATCTATGGAGGGGGATACATTTGACCTGTTTTATGAAGGTTTTACCATTTTAAACGAGAGGTTGGTTAAGGCCATATTTTTGGAAGGTATAAACTTTGCGGTTAAAATTTTCTCCTTTTCCCTGTTTTCATATGTATTTTTAAGGGCTGTGTTGTTATCCATGAAAATTTTAACCTTTATATCACCAAGGCTGAAATTCATCCTTTATTCAAATATAGACCTCGTTTCTTTCCCACAACTCCACCCCCTACTCTCACACTACCTCGCCCTTATTATACCCCGTGAGTTTTTCGTTCCCATCGTCACACCCATACCATCACCGCTTACCAACACATTTTCCATCGTATTTTCCGTCTGGTTTTTTGTTTTCATATTCGTATGTCTGGCGGTTTATATAAGCCTAACTTGGACGGGTAGGACATATGTTTATAGGGAGATGGTTAAGGATAAGGATGGTTTGGATATATTTGCCATAAAGCCCAAGTTGCTAAATTTCAAGGTTGAAGCCCAATCCCAAACCGAATAGCGTGTTTATTTTCCTTTCTTCCTTAGTTTTACCGTTTAAAGCCTTTGATATTTCGGATAACTTCATCCTTTCGGCGGAAACCATCAAAATCCAAGGGGTATCCTTATACTTGTAATTTAAAGAGAACCTAAGGGATGCGGGGTTTTTACCCCCTTCGTTTAGTATTCCTATACCCATAGCGAGTTTGAAGGATTTATAGTTGTATAGCCCTTCAAACCTGAGCCTCTCATATCCCCCTGCAAATGCTATGAACCTTACAAACGGTGCCCCAAAACCTATCCCAAAAGAAGAATTCTTTACGGCATAAAGCGTTGTATTCCAAACCATTAAATCAACTCCAAAGAATGCCTCCATCCTATCATCGGGGGGTAAGGTGTTATCACCGTATAGGAAGTTATTCGCATAACCCCTCACAAAATATACACCGGCTTCAACCGTTCTCTTTTTCTTATAACTGATGCTAATGCTTACGGGCTTGGGAGGTTCAACGCTTATGGTTTCCGCTTCCCCTTTATTCCCTTCGGATCCCGAGGTTTCCCCGTCGGTTTCTTCTTTTGCGGTGGTATCTTCCTTTTCAGGGTTTAAAAGTTTTTCAACCGTTTCCTTATTGTAGTTATCGTCAAACAGGGATGGTTTGAGTTTATAGGCGGTGTTGTACTCCCTTTGCGCTATCTTATAAGCCTTATACTTATAGGCTAAAAATCCGTAAAAGAAATGCCCTTCCGCGTAATCCGGGTCTATTTCTATGGCCTTTTGGGCGTGGGTTATGGCCTCGTCGTAGTCTTCAAAGAAAAGGGCCTTTATTAAACCCCTTCCCAGTTCCTCATAAGCCTCATACATATCCGTACCCGCATACTTTCCTTTGAAATCCCTGAGTTCAACCTTTCTCAAAACCTTTTTAACAACATGGGTGGGTACGGCATACGATATCGCTTCCCTGTCACCTCCCTCTTTGGCAAACACCACCCCAATAACATTTCCATTCCTATCAATCAAAGGCCCCCCACTATTTCCCGGATTTACACTCATATTTAAGGCAATGGGGTTTGCATCTTCATCGGAGGCCACAAAGCCAAACATAACCTTTAACTCGTTATCGTGATAAGATGTCCCTGGGTACCCGAGGGCGGCTACCGGTTCCCCTTGATTCAAGGTTTCCCTTGATGAAAGGCTTAGGGTTGGGAAATTCTCCCCCGTAATCTTTAAAACGGCAACATCGTTATCCGGATCATCGTATATGATTTCCGCGAAGTACAACCTATCAACTAACTCTTTAAAGTTCGTTGCAGTAGGGCCGCTTAACAGCACGGCTATAACCTTACCCGACCTTATTACATGACTATTGGTTATTATTGTACCGTTTTTATCAACGAAGAAACCCGAACCCGTTGATACATTCCAATCAGCAACGACATCGCCAACGGACCTGAGTTTTGGCAAACCAAACGATATTATCCTAATTACAGCGTTCTTTCTTTCCTTCGTTAATAGCACATCCCAATTGGGCAAGGTTATCTGTCCTAAAAGCATTAGCATATGCAACCAATATTATAAAGCCGATAGATTTGCTTGTTAAACAAGGCGTTCAAATTTACAATAAACGCTTGTGAAAGTGTTGGAAAAGTTTAATTTTAGGAGGTTATATGCGGTATATCCCACTTCTGCGATTGTGGCCACGGCTTATGATGGGGAAAATAAGGCTGTTATGAGTTTGGTATGGCATACCCCATTATCCTTTGACCCGCCTTTATACGGAATTTCCGTATCCCCCAAAAGGTTCAGTCATGATATATTTTTAAGGGCACGAGCCTTTGCCGTTCATTATTTTCATTATAAGTATTCGGATTTTGTTGAAAAGGTTGGTTCGGTTAGCGGAAGGGATGTTGATAAATACAAAGAGTTTAAAATTGATTTCTTCCTCTCACCGTTAAACAATCCCATAATAAAAACGGCCTTTTTGGTTTTGGATTGCTATTATGTTGAACATTATGTGATAGGCGATCATACCCTGATAGTCGGGGAGGTTCAAAGGGTGTATTACAACGAAGGTGAGGTTGAAATAAAGGACGATTATGTTTTACTAAAAGACAAGAGAACCGTTTTATATGCGGGTATGGGTGAATACATAACATCCGATCCGAAGACTTTAATTAAGTTGAGGGAGATTTAATCAAACTTTCCCGAGGAATACAGGCTTTTATAAATCCAATAACTCTTCAAAACCCTCCTCACATACGCCCGGGTTTCGTTGTAGGGAATAATATCAAGGAATAGGTCGTAATCAAGCCTTTCGTACTCGTAATCGCAAAGCCATCTGTTCAATGCCCCCATACCCGCATTATAAGACGCCAAAGCCAAAGCGTAATCGGGAAAAACCTTTAAGTATTCCGAGAAAACCCATGCCCCTATTAAAAGGTTTGTTTTCGGGTCGTATGGGTTTCTAATACTCTTTTTAAACTTCCTTGAAAATTTTTCAACCTTGTCGGGTATAATCTGGGATAAACCCAAAGCACCGGCCGGAGATCTCGCTTTAACCATAAACCTGCTTTCTTCCCTTATCAATGCCGCAAATAAAAGGGGATCTATACCAAAGGTAATAGAGGCCGAATCGATGTAGTGGGAAAAGAATTTTCTGTTATAAGGGTATGCAAGTTTTCCCCACCATAAGGGAATTCCCTCACTTTTATCTGAAATGTCATATATGTATTGTAATACAAGGGAAGCCCTATAAAAATCCCCACTTTTTAGCAAATCCCTTAAATGCTTGTAAGCCGAGGGGATGTTTTTTAAATAAAAATCCTTTGCGTATTGATAACCGGCGATTTTTTCAACAATTTTACCCATCTCGTAAAACCTCGTATCCCCCAATGTATCCCATAAGGCACTTTCCGACCATTTTGGTTTTATCCCGAGTTTTAGGGAATAGTAATTTAAAGGGTCTTCATTTTTTAGTATGCGAATATAATAGGTATCCCGTGTAATTTTGTATATCCAAAAAGCCGCCCTTATCCTGTTAAAATCGCCATAACCGGCTTTACGGAAAGCCATATACAAATAGTTATAAGCATCCTCTATGTATCCCAAAATGTAAGCGGAAATACCCAGCCATACCAAACCATCCGATTCCGTATTTTCATTAGCATAGGGTTTTAGTAGAGAGAATAGCCTATAACCCAAATGTTTCATATTGGGTTTTGCCACTTCCGAGGCCATAAGTCTGAAAGCCCTCTCCTCATCCCCTATATCCGCCAAAACCTTCAAATAAACCTCTATTGAATCGTAAATTTCATCGGTAAGGGCTTTTGTCAAAGGTTTCACTACATACCACCTCAAATACCATTTGGGGAGTTTAAGCATTTCTTCAAGGGTTAGGTCTGCAAATTTACTCTTTGCTATAAGATAAAGGGAATATTCGTTTTCCTTTGTGGTATCCGCATACTTAAACACGCTATCGTAAATTTTGTGGTCAAGGAATACACGCAATTTGTTATATTTGTCCAAAAAAGGAAGTGCCTTCAAAGAAAATGGGGAGTAAGGGTATAACTTTGCGAGTTTAATTAGGGAAGATGTGTCGGCGAATAATTCGTATTTGGCGTTTAAAACCTCGGGTATTTCCGGGCAAAGTGTGTAGTCGGTTTTAACACTTTTAAGTGCTATAAATTTACAAGACAATGTGCAAGGGGGGGTTGGGTTATTACAAACCTCCTTTAATAAACCGTACTCCCCGGACTTTATCCGATCGTAAAGTAAAAACCCCTCAATCTCGGGATATAAGGATATAAGAAATAACACAAGCGGGTATTATAAACTCAGTTTTCAGAGGGCTTGTGTATAGCCTCTATTTGCAATTCAACTTTTACGGTTTTATCAACCACCAAACCCCCGGTTTCAAGCACCTTATTCCAGTTTAATCCAAAGTCAAACCTGTTGATTTCAAAAGATGCCTCAACCCCTATCCTTAGATTACCCCAAGGATCCTTAATTGGACCTGTTATCGTGAAGGGGAAAGATACGGTTTTGGTAATTCCCTTTATGGTTAAGTTCGCATCCGCCCACCAAGTATTACCCTTCTCATAAACCTTTTTGACCACCATTCTCATTTCGGGGTATTTTTCGGCATCAAAGAAATCGGGACTCCTCAAATGGTTATCCCTCTTTTCATTTCTCGTGTTTATGCTTTGAACATAAACTATTCCCTCGGCCTTCGTGTTTTTTGGATTATCGGGGTCGTACTCTATCCACCCATTAAACTTTTCAAATGTACCCACGACAGTCGTCACCATCATGTGTTTTACCTTGAATGTGATGGATGTATGCGCGGGGTCTACCACAAATTTTAAAGGCTTTGCATATACCAATGCCGGCGCAAGGGCTAATAATATTGCTATCCTTTTCATAGCACCGGGTATAATAAGGTGTGAGGGGATATTGTTGGTAAATTATATGCCACTTAAATATGGCATGAACATATCCCTTAAATCCGGAAGGTCCTTTAAAAACTCTCCGTTTTCAACGCTTATTTTTATATCATCTTCACAAGCGGTTAAACCCATGTTTTTTAACCTTGAAAGGTATTCTTGGCACCTATTTTCCGGATGCTTTGAATTGGGGAAAATCCTTTTTGCGTTTTCCATTACGGCTTTTTTACCCCCAACCTTATACAAACCCAATATGACTTTTGACTTTCTCGAACGCGGGAGTTTCAATTCCCTATTCCCTTTAAAAACCTTTAAATCCCTCATCCTTATCCAAATGCGATTACCCGCTACAAGTTTGAGGTAATAACATTGGTTCCACAAGCCTTTTATATATGTATTTCCCGTTTCCCTTCCCGTTATAACCCCGTAAAGGATACGCAAAGATGGAATTTTCATAATTTTACCCCTATAAATGTCCAACGCTTTTATTAGTTCGTTTTCAACAAATGACCGGTAAATTAAGGTTTTTAGATATTTTAGCCTATCCCCCAAAGATTCACATATTATCCTAATTTGCTCCAACCCCAAAACATTCCTTGTTAGGGAGTAATATAAAATCGCGGTTTGTATTCCCAAGGGCAACAGATCGTACTTTACACAGGTATTTAGCGTTTCCTTATAAGTCTCTTCCCCTTCTTCAATATAACCCCGGGATATAAGGTAAAATCCCCTAATGGCCTTGGATAAAATCCAGTATAACTTCCTTGCACTTTCAAAACTTTTCAAGTAGTTTAAATCAATTTTTTCCCCTTTCAAAGCTTTAATGTTTAAGAGTGTTATTGTTTTCTCTTCTTTTCCCAAATCGGTTTTATCCAAGATTTCCTCAACTTCCTTTACCAATCCGAACTGCATATATACGACCAGTTTCATTGTATTGGAAGACTTTGGAAGAATTTCTCGCAATTTGCGGATTTTTAAGGTTTTCATATAGTACAGCGCCAGATAAGAATATACAAAATCCGGCAAATATCCCCTCTTTCTCTCAAACACCTTAATATATCTCGGTATAAGATATATCCTGTTCGTTATAGCGCACATATTTAATACCGTATTTAGGTCCCCCTCACCGACATCTTTTATGAATTTCAAATGAAAACCCTCAAAATCCAACTTTTTGGGAAGGTTTGTTATCAATTCCATTAATTCCCTATCCATTTAGAAACTCTTTTAAAGTTTTTGCCACCTTTTTGTTAAAACCGGGAAGTGATGCTATCTCCTCAACACTTGCACCCTTTATCCTGCTAATACTCCCGAAATAAGCGAGGAGAACCTTTTTCCTCTTTTCGCCTATCCCCGGTATTAAATCAAGTATGGATTTATTTGCATTTTTACTCCTCAATGTTCTATGATAACTCAGGGCAAACCTATGCGCCTCATCCCTCACACTCTGCAAGAGTTTTAAGGCCGGTTCGCTTAAAGGAATTTGTACCATCCTGTTGCCGGGTAATATTACCGTCTCAAACCGTTTTGCAAGTGCCACCGTGGGAATTTCAAGTTTGAGTTCTTTTAAGGCCTTTAAAGCCGAATTCAACTGACCTATTCCCCCGTCTATAAGGATTAAATCCGGTAGGTCTTTACCTTCCTCCAAAACCCTTTTATACCTCCTATAAACCACCTCATAAATGGCTTTGTAATCGTCAATCCCTTCAACCGTTTTTATTTTAAACCTCCTATAACTGGATTTAAAAGGTTTTCCATCCTTAAAAACCACAAGGGAGGCAACCTTATGGGTTCCAAATGTGTGGGAAACATCAAATCCCTCAATTATTCTCGGCAGTTTCGGGAGTTTTAATAATTTTTTCAAAGATTCCAATGAGGGATGGATTCTTTGGGATTTTTGGATATAACTTTCAACTTCCAACTTTGCGTACATTTCCGCCGCTTTAACCGTCTCCGAAACCCCTTCATAAGGCAACTTTATGGGTATTCCGTTTATCTCGTTTAATTCCAATTCAAAAGGCACTATTATTTCATCCACCTTTCTCGGATTGTTTGCGTAATACATTATAAGGAACTCCTCCAATGTTCCCCTTTCCCCCTCAATTGATGCGCTCGTTAAAAACTTATAACTCCCCTTTATAAGACCGCCTTCAAGGGAGTATAAAACCACACACGAAGTATTCCCGAGAGTATATATAGCCCAAACATCCTTTTCCCCCATACTCCTTGACATAAACTCGTTTAAACTCCTAAGCCTATCCCTCCAAATCGCCGCGGCCTCAAAGTTGAGTTTATTCGCCTCGTTCATCATCCTTTCATAAATATACTTTGCGACATCGCCAATATCACCGTTTAAAAACCTCTTGAACCTCTCAACATATTCCGAATATTCCCCTTTAACATCAAACCTACAAGGTGCTATACACCTACCTATGTGATACTCAATGCAGGGGTTGTATTTTTTATTTGAAGGGAGTTTTAAAGAGCAATTCCTTAAAGGAAATAGTTTTCTTGCAAACTTTAAGAAAAACCTAACCTGTGATCTGTTTAGATAAGGGCCGAAGTTTTCACCACCATCTAACGGCCTCCTCGTTAAAACTACACGGGGAATTTCCTCATCTGTAAGATGTATGTAATAAAACGGCGTCTCACTTTTGAGTTTTATGTTGTACTTCGGCTGATACTTTTTTATAAGACTGGCCTCTAAGAAAACCGCATTCCTTTCCCCATCCGTTATTATGAATTCCAAGTCATCCGATTCCGAAACCATTTTTTGCACCCTCTCATCCGTAGGGGATAGGTAGTATTTAAGCCTATTCCTCAAATTTTTGGCCTTACCAATGTATATTGGATTACCCTTATTTTTAAAAACATAAACACCACTGTTTTCCGGGGCATTTAATATCTTTTCGGTTATGCTATCTTTGGGTTGAAAGCGATACATAAATCATGGGTGCTGGTAAAACGGAGAACTTACCCCCTTGGGCGAGTAAATATATGGGCAGATTTATTCCCCCTTTCAAAAACTTTAACCTATACCCACCCCTTAAAAATATCGCAGTATAACTCTGGTCGTATATGTTTAACCTCGGTATTCCCGCCGTTGTACCCGAAAATCCAAAGGCCAATTCCCACTTGCCAATATTCCCACCAAAACCCACCGAAGAATTGAGGAGAACAATATTTTCTTCTCCAATCCTATACCTTATACCACCAACTTCAAAAACCCCAAAGGTGGCCTCTCCTAAAGGGGCATTAACACCAAAGGCGGGATAACCGAAAAAAATGGGTAATTCTTTATTCACCAAGCCCGGAAATGTGGCAAAAAGATTTATATTAAAAGCCAAACTTAGCATATTCAAACTCCATCCCCAAGTAAAAAGACCTATGCGAGTTGTTATAGGCAAATGTGAAGTTTCTGCGGAATAGGTTAAGGGATATTCCACCAAATAAGGCTTTATCTACGGGATAAAGATATCCTATGAATACCTCTGGCCTAAACCTTTTTGCAAACCTATACCTGATAACGGGCTCAAAGCCCAATACTTCCCCTCCCCCGCTTAAAAACCACCTTGCACTTATTCCCATCTCCCCACCCTCAAAAAATCCAGTATATCCCAACTTGTTTTCAAATATTAACCCATTTTTGAAGTTTTCCGAGTTGAAGATATAGCCTATAAACGCATAAAAGTCCAAGTTATACCTGCCCCTAACAAAAACCCTACCCACTTCACCCTCCACCCTTACCGGGAGTATGGTGGTTGATAAAAATGATATTTGCCTAAACCTTATATTGTATCCGTTAACGGCTTTGTAAAACCCCGCCCACAGGGGAACACCGGAATTGTTATATACAAACCCCGAAAAGTACCCGTATCCATCACCCCTTGAAACAAACTCCAAACCACCGCTTGGAAAATATATCCAATTTTCATAAAAATCCAAAACCGTATCGCCATATGGATATCTTCCAATATAGGCACTCCTACGGGAGGTTGTAAATAAACCGCTAACGGTGAATTCCTTCAAAAGGGAAGAGTAAGATGAAAAGGAGATTTTGCCAAAGGATACATCGTAATCGCCGACCGTATCTATATAACTCCCCCAAAAACCCCCCTCAACCTGTAAGTAGGATTTTCCAATTCTCCCTCCCACACTCATAAACAGGGGTTTTGTATAGAATGGCCTTATAAGGTACGCGCTATCGCTTAAATATTCGGAATTCCGCGAGGATACAGAATAGGGATATGTATATGCAAAAACATATTCCCTTAAAATTGATGGGGAACCTGCGGTACTGTAATAGTTGGCAATGTCTTCAAATGTTTTATAAGATTTTGGTAGAGAAAGGGTTAAACCTCCGGATAAAATTACATGGAATAGTGGTAGAGTATCTATCAAGTGGCGGCGCGGGGACTTGAACCCCGGACCTAGGGTTTATGAAACCCTCGCTCTAACCACCTGAGCTACGCCGCCCCGAAGCGGATATTTTATACCTGAACGATTAGTGTGTGTGAAAATAAAACGGAGGTATAATTCCCGCTCTATGTCCAACAAGAACCTAATAAGGTTGATAATTATTCTCGTAGTGTTTGTCGGGGGTTTATGGCTGTTATACCCAACTTATAGGGTTTTAACCATGCCCCAAGAGGAAAAGGAGAAGATGAACCCCTACGAATTCCAAAAGTTGATGAGGAACTCCTTAAACCTCGGTTTAGATATACAAGGGGGTATGTATATGGTCCTATCCATTGACAAATCCAAACTAAAACCCGAACAGGCAAAGGATGCCGCGGATAGGGTTGTTGAGGTTATAAGGAACAGGGTTGACCAGTTGGGGGTATTTGAACCGGTTATCCAAAAAGTGGGTGAGGATAAGATAATCGTGCAATTGCCGGGTGTTGTCAGTAAGGAGAGGGCGAGGATGATTATAGGAAAAACCGCCCTTTTGGAGTTTAAACTATTAGCGGATGAAAAGTTGTTCGTTGATTTTATTAGGGGGGTTGATAGGGTTTTGAAAGGTGAGAAAACAACCGGCATTTTTAACAAAGAGGATACCGCAAAGTTGAGCGGGCCGTTTTCAAAACTGCTGGTGGGATTGGAAGGTGATGTTGCGGTTGCAGAAGAAAATTGGGCTAAGGTGGATAGCATTTTGAATTTACCCGAGGTAAAAAAACTCGTACCCCCTGGTTATGAAATCCTTTGGGGGGCCACAAAGGAGATTAACGGGAAGAAGTTTAGAAAACTCTTTATGGTAAAGGCCGAAACCCCCCTTACGGGTGCATATTTGGTGGATGCAAATGCCACAATTGGACAGCAACAGGCTGCGGGGCAACCCGTGGTGCAACTGAGGTTTGATAGGACGGGGGCGGCTATATTCGCGAGGATTACCGGCGAAAATGTCGGTAAAAGATTGGCGATAGTTTTGGACGGCATAGTGCAATCCGCTCCAAGAATTCAAGAAAAAATTCCCACGGGTAGTGCCCAGATAACTGGTATCCCAACACTACAAGAGGCCAGGGATTTGGCGGCCATTTTAAGGGCCGGCGCGTTGCCCGTACCGGTTAAGATAGAGGAAGAGAGGGTGGTTGGACCTACCTTAGGAAAAGATTCCATAGAAATGGGTATGAGGGCTTTCGTCTTGGCGTTTATAGCCGTGGTACTGTTTATGATACTTTATTATAGGTTTGGCGGGGTTATAGCAAACATCGCCCTTTTGGCAAACTTAGTCCTTATATTGGCCTTTATGGCCATGTTAAACGCAACACTAACCATGCCCGGAATGGCGGGGCTTATTCTAACGGTTGGTATGGCGGTTGATTCAAATGTCCTCATATTTGAGAGGATGAGGGAAGAACTGAGAAAGGGGAATCCTTTCAGAACCGCCCTTGAAAGCGGTTATTCAAACGCAACCCGTACCATCTTGGACGCAAATATAACAACGCTTTTAACATCCTTAGTTCTGATGTTCTTGGGTACGGGCCCTATCAGGGGTTTTGCCGTAGTTTTGAGCATAGGTATTGTGGTAAACCTATTCACATCCGTTGTAATGACGCGCTGGATATTTGATATTTTGTTGGAAGAGTTAAAGTGGAAAGAGGTTGCGGTATAAGGAGGGAAAAATGTTCAAGTTCCTTTACGATTTAAACTTTGATTTCATGGGCAAGCGAAGGATAGCATATTTGATTTCCGGAATCCTCGTAATGCTTGGATTGGTGGGGATACTTTTGAGACTAACACCTTTGGGGGGATTGGCGGGGTTGAAACAAACATGGTCCATAGATTTCACGGGTGGTAGGTTGGTGCAGGTGTATGTTGAAGCCCCAATTGAAAGGGTTAGGGGTGCAATTCTCGGTGCGGGGATAAGGGCGGAAATCCAAAACATAGGACAGGCCAACGAATTCTTGATAAAATATTCCGAAGGGGTTGAAGCGGACAGTGTTGTGAAGATATTAGAAAACAAACTCGGCAAAAAGGTTAGGCTTGACAGGTCGGATGTAGTGGGCCCCCGTATAGGATCCGAATTGAGGACAACGGCAATATTCCTGAGCATTTTGGGTTTAATAGTGATACTCATATACATATGGTTTAGGTTTGATTTAGTTTTCGGTTTGGCGGCTACCTTAGCGCTATTCCACGATGCGATAATCTCTTGGGGTATATACTCCCTGTTCGGTTTTGAAACGGATATGACCGTAATAGCGGCGGTTCTAACCCTTATAGGTTATTCAATAAACGACTCCATAGTGATAGCGGACAGGGTAAGGGAATACTTAGGAAGGTTTAAACTGATGGAGTTTTCGGCAAAGGAACTCATAAAGATCTTTAACAGTGCGATAAATTCCACGCTTTCAAGAACGGTTATAACCTCATTTACCACACTAATAGTTGTGTTGGCCATTCTGTTCTTTGGAGGACCCGTTCTATTCAATTTTGCCTTTGTTATGACCATAGGTATAATTGTGGGTACCTATTCGTCAATATTCGTTGTGGCGGCTTTGGTATTGGATTGGAGGCTTAGAAGGGAGAGATAAAATCCCTAAACTTCAACCAACCGTTATGGCATCCTTGAAGTTTTGGAGGGTTTCCCTTAGCAATTTATTCCTTTCCAATAACAAGTCTGGGTCCCTTGTTAAAATGTATTCCGCATCCTTTTTCGCAACTTCAACGATTTTTAAAAACCTCTCATCGGATGAAATTTCTACAAGGTTTATCCCCTTTAACGACCACTCCCCATGCTGTTTTGTTCCTATTATCTCCCCCGGACCCCTTATCTTCATATCTTCCTCGGCCAAAATAAAGCCGTCGGTAATGCTTTCAACGGCCTTTATCCTTAAATACGCATCATAACCCATTTTCTCCGGAACCACCATTATGAAAAACGCCGGCTCCTCATTTCTCAAAATCCTACCCCTTAACTGGTGCAACTGCGCTATTCCAAACCTGTGGGCATCCTCAACCACCATAAACTTTGCGTTTGGAACATCAACACCCACCTCAACTATGGTTGTTGAAACCAGTATATGTATTTCACCACTCCTAAACCTTTCCATAACCTCGTTCCTCTCATCAAGTTTCATTTTCCCGTGTATTAAGCCCACATTTATTTCAGGTGGTGCTATGGATATTAGGTTTTCGTATAACTTTTGAACGGATATCAATTGCAACTTTTCACTCTCCTCTATCAAAGGCGCTATCACATACGCTTGCCTTTTCGTCTCTATAATCTTTCTAAAAAGCCATTTGTATAGGTTTAACCTCTGGCCTTTCCTTACAACGCGGTTATATACAACGGTTTTAAATGGCCTTTTGGTTATCCTTGAAACCTTTAAATCACCGTATACGGTTAGGGCTAATGTCCTCGGTATGGGGGTTGCGGTTGAAACGAGAAAGTGGGGATAATAATCCTTCGCCTTCTCAACGAGCCTTGCCCTCTGCGCCACACCAAACCTGTGTTGCTCATCAACTATGGCCAAAACCAGGTTTTTAAAAACCGTCTCATCTGTAATCAATGCGTGGGTTCCAATCACCAATTGCGCCCTTCCACTTCTAACCTCCTCCCTTACCATCCTTTTAACCTTACCCTTCTGGGAACTCGTAAGTAAAACCACATTTATTCCCAAAGGCTTTAAATACCTGTATGCAACGGAAAATATCTGTTCTGCGAGTATTTCCGTAGGGGCCATTAAGGCTGCCTGATAACCGTTTTCTATTGCTATAAGGGCACTCCAAAGGAGTACAACCGTCTTACCCGAACCAACATCACCCTGCAAAAGTCTATGCATAGCCTCGTCTTTGGACATATCTTCCCCTATCTCCCCCATAACCCTTATCTGCTCTTCGGTTAGTTTAAAGGGAAGGCTTTTTACAAAGGCATCCGTATATTTTCCCGTTCTTTTTAACGGTATGGCCTTTCTCTTTCCGAAAGAGGCGGATATGTTTAACGCCAAATAAAACTTTAAAAACTGCTCGTAAATTACCCTCTTTTTCCCCTGCAAAATCTCTTCTTCGCTATTAGGAAAGTGCAGATAGTATAGGGCATCTTTTAAGGACACCAAATTCCTACTTTTGACAATGTATTCCGGTAGGGTTTCGGGTATTTCAACACTTTTTAAAGCGATTTCCACGAGTTTGTGGATTGTTTTTGATTTTAATCCCTCCGTTTGGGGATATATTGGGGTTACACCCACGAGTTCATCTTCGGTTGCCATCTCTGGATGGTAAATCCTAAAACTTCCAAAACTCCTACCAGAATAAGCCCTACCAGCCGCAACGACTATATCTCCTATCTCGTATTTTCCGAGGATGAATTCCATATTCCTCCATATGAGTTCAACTATTCCCGACCCGTCGGATATAACTATAACCGCCTCCGATATATTGTTTTCCCTATACCTTTTAAACTTCTTTATAACCCTACCCCTAACAACAACATCCTCACCGGCTTTTATATACGCTATCCTCTTTATCTCATTCCTTATTATATACCTTCTGGGTAAGAAAAACAGCAAATCTTCAACGGTTTTTATCCCAAGTTTCCTTAACTTTTTAGCCCTGCTCTCTCCAACCCCTTTTAAAAACCTAACCTCTAAATCCAACTTCACTTGTGTATATCGCAACTGTCTTGGGGTTCCCTGCCAGCCCAGAACATCTCCAAGGTTTTCTTTGGGCAACTTTCCCTTGCGAGTTTAAGGGATTCCGAACATATATTTACAAACTTGAAAGGACCGGAAAAATCAAAGTTTTTGGGTTTCAAACCCTTATGAACCTGCGCCATAAACTTTGCCCAAATTGGCACCGCCAATTCCGAACCCGTGGCCCCGTAAAATATAACCTTCAAACTGTCATATCCCACCCAAACACCCGTAACCATATAGGGAGAAAACCCCACAAACCATGTATCCTTGTAATCATCCGTGGTTCCCGTTTTTCCAGCAGCCGGCATTTTTGCATTATCCCACCCGTAATATCTGCTGTTATATGCAGTTCCGCAACACACGACGAATGTTAAGGTATATGTTGTCATTTTTGCCACATTTGGGTCTAAAACCTGTACGAGTGTGGGATGGTTTTCTTCTAAAACATTCCCGTAGGCATCCTCAATGCGGGTTATAAAGTATGGGTTAAACCTCTTTCCTTTATCCATTAAAGTTCCAAACGCCCTTGTCAAATCCCAAAGGGTTACCTCTATACCTCCCAATGCCATTGATGGATAGGGTTTTATGGAGGTTGTTATACCCATTTTTCTCGCAACATCGGCTATGTAATACGGTCCTATGTCAAGGGTTAATTTAACCGCCGGAACATTTTTTGATAAAGCCAAAGCCCTCCTTAAAGTTATCAAACCCTCATATTTTCCATCATAGTTTTTCGGGGACCATATCCTACCCGACTCATCAACAATTTCAACCTCTTCGTCCCTTATGGTATCGCCGGGAGAGTACCCCCTTGAAAACGCCGCGGTATATACAAAAACCTTAAAGGCTGAACCCGGTTGCCTTTTGGCCTGCCTAACCCTGTCAAATTGCGAATGTTGGAAATCCCTCCCACCAACATATGCCAAAATTCCCCCCAAGGTATCGTATGCTATTAAGGCCGCTTGAAGGTATTTCGGCTCCCCACCCTTGTAATCCATATACTTCGGCTTTAGGAATTTCCACTTTTTCTCGTAATTATCCAAAGTGCTTTTTACAACATCGTTTGCTATTCTCTGCATGTCCAAATCCAAGGTAGTGTATATTTTCCCCCCACCTTTGTACAAAAAGTCCTCACCGTATTTTTCAATTACATACAACCGAACCAATTCCGCAAAGTAAGGGGCATCCCCCCCGAATGTGGTTTTTGGACGGGGTTGTAATTTTGGTTGTATGTTTATCAAACTGTCGTACTGCCTTTTTGTTATTACACCGTTTTTAAGCATTGCGTATAAGACAACCTTTCTACGGGAGTCCGCCCTTTCGGGATATTTATAAGGGGAGTATGCATTCGGACTTTTTGGCAATCCGGCGAGTAAAGCCGCCTCGTTTATATCTATATCCTTTGCATTCTTGCCGAAAAAGAACTTAGCGGCGGATTGAACCCCATAAACCCCTTCCCCAAAGTATATTTGGTTTAGGTACCTTTCAAGTATTTCATCCTTTGTAAATGTGGATTCGAGTTTTAAGGCTAACGCCAACTCTAAGATTTTCCTCTTAATGGTCCTTTCGTGTCCGAGGAACATATTTCTCGCCAACTGTTGGGTTATGGTTGAACCCCCCTGCCTTATCCGTAAGGAAACCAAGTTTATAACCAATGCCGTAAATGTCCTTCTCAGATCAAAACCCCAATGGCTGTAAAACTTTCTATCTTCAAGGGATATAAAGGCATTTTTTAAAGCGTCGGATATTTTGTCAAGGGTTATATACTCCCTCCTCTCCTCGTAAAACTGGTATATAACCCTTCCATGCCTATCGTAAAGGGTTGTGGCCTGCGGGGGTTTAAAGGCCTCCAACTTCTCAACATCCGGTAGTTGTGGCGAAGCCCATAAAACTATCAAGCCTAGGAGTAGAAAACCCAAGCAATAAAGTATAAAAACGACAACACCGGTTAATAAGAAATTCCTGAGTTCTTTCTTAGGAAAGTTCTCCATAATAAATTTTTCTCAAAACATATGGAAGAATCCCCCCGTGTTTATAGTATTCCACCTCTACGGGTGTGTCCAACCTTGCTATTACTTCAAATTCAATTTTTCCGCCATCGGGCTTATGGGCTATAACCTTTAAGGTTTTGCGGGGATATATATCCTTTATTCCGATTATATCATATCTTTCAAAACCCGTTAAACCCAAAGTTTTCATGTTTTCACCCCCTTTAAACTGCAAGGGTAATACACCCATACCGACCAAGTTGCTCCTGTGGATCCTCTCAAAACTTTCGGCTATAACGGCCTTAACTCCGAGTAAAGCCGTTCCCTTTGCCGCCCAATCCCTTGAAGAACCCGTACCGTATTCCTTCCCCGCAAGTATTATTAAAGGTATGTTCTCGGATTTATACCGCATGGCGGCATCATAAACGCTTATCTTTTCACCCGTTGGAATGTATATAGTCCACCAACCCCTAACCTCTTCCTTAAACAGATAATTCCTAAACCTCACATTTGCAAATGTACCCCTCATCATAACTTCATGGTTTCCCCTCCTTGAACCATAAGAGTTGAATTCGGAAGGTTTAACATCCATTTCTATAAGGTATTTTCCGGCGGGGCTTTCGGGGTGTATGCTACCAGCGGGGGATATGTGATCCGTGGTTACGCTATCCCCTCCAACGACCAACACATAGGCGCCCTTTATATCTTCGGGTGGCTTCACCTCTAAGGAAAAGTTTTCAAAGTATGGCGGTTTCTTTATGTATGTTGAATTCGGATCCCATTCAAATGTTTCACCCTCTTTTACCTCTAAGGACTTCCAATACTCATCCCCCTCAAAGACATCCGCATATCTCTTACGGAACATTTCCGGATTCAAACTCCTCTCTATGTATTCCCTTATTTCCCCTTGGGATGGCCAAATATCCCTCAAATATACGGGTTCTCCGTTCGGGTCATATCCCAACGGTTCGTTTTCAAAGTCAATATCAATCCTGCCCGCCAAGGCGAAGGCAACCACAAGCATAGGGGATGCCAAATAGTTAGCCTTTACAAGGGGATGGATCCTCGCCTCAAAGTTTCTATTCCCGCTTAAAACCGATGTCACGACGAGATCGTGCTCCTTAATGGCCTCTTCAACCTTCTTGGGCAAAGGGCCACTGTTCCCTATGCATGTAGTGCAACCATAACCGACGACATGGAAGCGTAAGGCTTCAAGGTAAGGCAATAATCCCGATTCCCTCAAATAATCCGTTACCACCCTTGAACCGGGTGCCAAACTCGTCTTTATATAAGGTTTAACCGTTAAACCCCTTTCAACCGCCTTTTTTGCAACAAGACCCGCACCTATCATAACGGAAGGGTTTGATGTATTGGTGCAACTCGTTATGGCGGCTATTACAACTGAACCGTGGGTTAGGAAGAATTCCTCACCCTCATGTACTACAACCGCAACATCCTCCTTCACGGCCAATCCGCCTTCGGATTCATAAGCACCTTTTTGGTTATTATCAAAGGGCTTTTTGCCGAACTCCCTTTCAAGGGATATGTAAAAGGATTTTTTGATGTCTTTTAAAGGTATTCTATCCTGCGGCCTTTTTGGACCCGCAACACTCGGCTCAATCTTTGAAAGGTCTATTTCAATCACATCGCTATACTCCGGTTCTGGTGAATCGGCTGTCCAGAATATACCCTGTTCCTTTGCAAAAACTTCAACAAGTTTGACCAATTCTTCATCCCTACCCGTTCCCCTCAAATATTCCAATGTCCTTTCATCTATGGGGAAATATCCGCAGGTTGAACCGTACTCAGGGGACATGTTGGCAATCGTTGCCCTATCCGGTACGCTTAAATTCTTTAAAGCCGGCCCAAAGTATTCCACGAATTTACCGACCACACCCTTTTTCCTTAAAACCTCCGTGATAGTCAATACCAAATCCGTTGCCGTAGAACCCTCGGGCAATTCACCTACAAGCCTTACTCCAACCACTTCGGGTAATAGCATATAGTAGGGCTGCCCTAACATTACCGCCTCGGCTTCTATACCTCCGACCCCCCATCCCAAAACACCTATGCCGTTTATCATTGTGGTGTGTGAATCAGTCCCCAATAATGTATCAAGAACCGCAACCCCATCCTTTATAAAAACAACTTTTGCAAAGTATTCAAGGTTTACCTGATGTATGATGCCCGTACCCGTTGGAACAACGCGAAAATTCTTAAAAGACTTCTGAGCCCATTTCAAAAGTTGATACCTCTCCCTATTCCTTTCAAGTTCCTTCTTAACATTCATCACATATGCATAACCCGTCCCAAAATAATCAACCTGAACGGAATGGTCTATTACCAGATCCGACTGTATTACCGGGTTTATCCTTTTAGGGTCTCCTCCCAATTCTTTCATTGCATCGCGCATAGCCGCCAAATCCACCACAACGGGAACACCCGTAAAATCTTGTAAGACAACCCTTATGGGCATATATGGTATTTCAACCTCCTTCGGTTTTGGTTTCCAATGCGCTATGTCTTTTAAATTTTCCTCCGTTACGAGAAAACCATCAACGCTGTGCAAAGCATTTTCAACCAAAACCCTTATGGAATATGGGAGTTTATCGGGATTTATGCCAAGGGATTGCAGGTATTCGGGAATTGAAAAATATGGAAATTCACCGCTATCGGTTTTCAGAACCCTTTGGAAGTCTTTTAAGCCCTTCATAAGTCGGGAATTTTAACGCTGAAAAGGATTAGAATATCTCAAACC
>CAYRSH010000016.1:8554-28224 GCA_964426895.1 uncultured bacterium | reverse complement strand
ATTTTTTTCAAAAATATCCGTTATAATTTGGGGTTTGCGTATGATTGCCACTAAGGAAAATATAACAAGGGCTAAATCAAGAACATTAACCCTTTCCTTACCGAGGGTGAAAAATCCCAAAGAAATAACTATGAACGCTAAAATATATACAAGGGTTCTAAGAGGGAAAACCTTGTCCATACCTCATATCTCCACAAGGGCTCCACTTCAACCGTGATAAAAGGGGGAGATGAAAAAACATATTTCACGGTCCCGACATATACACCGGGATGCTCTTGCAAATACAAGGTATCACCCACCTTTATATCCGAACCATAAGGTAGGAACTCTATTTTTGGGGGATTTCCCCCCTTCAATATACCCATAACCGATGACCTATCAACAACCACTTTTGCATAGAAATCTTGGGAATAAACGGTTTGAACCTCTGCATAATTATTGTTGCTTTTCACAACAAAACCCACAAGCCCCAATGCCCATATAATATCACCTTCCTTAGGTTTGTCTTCACATTTAACCTTTATAAAGGGGGGATAATGGTTATCACTCCAAGCGATAAACTGACAATATCCTTTAAACCTAACCGGATAAACCTTTAATGTATCCGTTAGGAATTTTATCTCTATTGTTGATTTTAAGGCCAAGAGTTCATCCCTTTGCATCCGTAAATAGAAGATTTCGGACATTTTATCCTCCAAAGTAAATGCGGGATAGAAAAGTATATTCAGAAACCCACTTAAAAATTCCCGGGTAAGGGGGAACAAAAATAGGAGGGAAAATACCAAAGTGAGAATTTCGGAATTGGATAGGTTTATATTCATTAAGGCTTTCGTGTGTAGTATAGAAGTTTGTGATATTGCGTATTTTTGTTGTATAATTCTTCTAAAACCTTGCCCGCCCCCATAACAACGCTTTCATACGGATTACTCGCCCTAATCATTTTTATACCGGTTTCTTCCTCCAACCTTTTATCCAAACCCCTTATAGTTGAACCACCACCCGTTAAATATACCCCCTCTTCCAAAACATCCTGAACCAAAGCAGGGGGGGCGTTATCCAAAACCTTTTTTATGGCGTTGACCAACTCCATAACCACCGCGTTTAAAGCCTCCTTTATGTGGTCGGAGGTTATAGTTATTTCCGCGGGCTTTCTCGCGTATATATCCCAGCCCATGATTTTCATCTCCATTTTGTTTTCACCATATACATCACCTATTTCTATCTTTATCCTTTCGGCAACCGTTTCGTCTATTGCTATGTTAAAATTCCTCCTTATATAGTCTGCTATCGCCTCGTCCATTTCATCACCTGCGGTTCTTATCGGATACTTATATACAACCCCACCTAAGGAAACCAATGCTATTTCGGATGTGCCACCCCCTATATCAACTATTAGATGGCCTTTCGGATCAAAAACATCCAACCCTATGCCTATGGCAGAAGCAACGGGTTCTTCTATTAGAAATACTTGCCCAGCACCTATACTCTTAGCGGCGTCTATAGCCGCCTTTCTCTCAACATCGTTTGCCCCCGAAGGAACGGCCACAAGAACCGTGGGATTTGCCACAAAGTTTTTGATAGCCTTTTTTTTAAATTCCGATAACATATACTGAACATATTCAAGGTTGTGTATTACACCGTCCCTTATAGGTCTCTTGGCTATTATCCCCTCGTGGGTCTTCCCGAGCATTTTTTTCGCCTCCCAACCAACGGCCAAAACTTTTTGGGTTTTTGAATCTATTGCTATAACCGAGGGCTCCCTTAAAACAATCCCTTTGCCTCTAACATAAATCAAAGTTGTAGATGTACCAAGGTCTATGGCCATTGCAGGCCTGAAAAAATTTACGAGGGATTTTAAAAAATTCATAAGTTTATTAAGAGTAATTCGGGGTTTTCTACGAGCGATTTCAAGTCGTTTAAGAACCTTGCGGCATGGGCACCATCAACAGCCCTATGGTCAAAGGTTATAACTATGGTGGCCATGTACCTCGGTTTTACCTCATCACCCACAAATACGGGAACCTTTCTCGGTCTGGGTAATGCCACTATGGCTATTTCCGGATAATTGATTACGGGATATGCAAAAACTCCACCTATTGCACCTATATTTGTAACGGAAAATGTACCATCTTGAACATCTTCCAAGGTTAATTTGTTATTCCTAGCCTTTTCGGCCAACTCTTTAACCTCTTTTGCAATCTCTATCAAAGATTTTCTTTCAGCATTTTTGATAACTGGAACCTTTAAGCCATCGGGGGTATCAACGGCTATTGAAAGGTTTATACTATCGTAAAGTAAAATTTCCCCCCTCTCGTCATCAACCCTACCGTTAAACTCTGGGTGTTTCTTTAATGCAGCAATTATAGCCTTTAAGAACAAGTGGAAAATTGTGATTTTCACGCCTTCCTTTTCCGCTAAGGGCTTAATCCTATCCAAAACATTTAGCATTTCGGTAAAATCCATCTCCTCCGCGTGGAACGCATGGACCGCATTATCTTTGGATTTTTTAAGATGTTCAGCAATTGTCCTCCTAACCCCTCTAAACGGTATTCTCTTTATTCCAAACTCAGGTTTTTCGGGTTTTGGAACACCTTCAACAATTTCCCTTTCAACCCTCTTTTCCTCAACGGGTTTTTGAACCTTTATCTCTTCTGCAAACATCAAAACATCCACTTTTCTAATCCTACCCTTGGGACCCGTACCTTTTACCTGGGAAAGGTCTATGCCCAGTTCTTTTGCCAATTTTCTAACAGCAGGTGCGGCCAAAGGCCTTTGGGATACGGGCTTGTATACCCTTGTCGTTTCTTCTTCAACCTTTTCCTCAACTTTAACCTTTTCTTTTTCCTTTGCACTTATCGATGCTTCTTTCAATTCAACACCCTCTTCACCGCTTTCCGAATATATGAGTATAGGTTGATGGACCTTTACAACATCCCCCTCTTTGGCCAAGAGTTTAACAATCTTTCCTTCAAATGGAGAGGGTATTTCAACGGTAACCTTATCGGTTATAACCTCAACCAATGGCTGTTCCTTCTTTACCTCATCCCCTTCCTTTATCAACCATTTTGATATTTCGCCTTCAACCACGCTTTCGGCAATTTCCGGCATTAAGAATTCCTTAGGCATCTATTTCCTCCACTTCCAATAATCCCATTATTTTGTTGATCTGACCTCGTATAGAAGGGGTATCTTTATGTATAACCGTTTGACCCCTTTTCCTTAAACCCAAAGACCTGATAATCCTTTTTGTCTTCTTTTTCTTATCTATTAGACTCTTCTTCAATGTTATCTTCAACATTTTCATTTGTCTTTACCTCCTCCTTCCATTTACCCCTTGCCCTTAAAACCTCTTCGGGAGATCTCATCATTTGCAAAGCCTTTATGGTAGCGTATAAGGCGTTTATCGGGTTGGTTGAACCTATTATTTTGGTTAATACATTGCGATATCCAGCCGCTTCAAGTACCGCGCGCACGGGACGGGAGGCTATTATACCCGTACCCGGAGATGCGGGCTTAATTATAAGTTTTGTAGCCTTAAATTTAACCTTTATATCGTGTGGTACGGTATCCCTAACTATAACAACATCTATCATATTCTTTTTGGCCCTTCTAAGTGCCTTTTGTACCGCATCGGGTGTTTCTTGGGCTTTTCCATGACCTATCCCAACCCTACCCTTACCGTTTCCCACAACCACCCAAGCATCAATATGGAACTTACGGCCACCGGCAGTCATTTTGGCCGTTCTCCTTATAAGCACGGTGTGTTCAATTAGTTCTTCCATAATATCCCTCCTTAAAATTCAAGACCCCCCTCTCGCGCGCCTTCCGCCAAAGCCTTTACCTTTCCGTGATATTTATAACCAGCCCTATCAAATACAACCTTAGTTATCCCGAGATTTTTGGCCTTCTCCGCTATAAGTTTCCCGACCTCCTTTGCCCTTTCCACACCCTTTAAATTTGCAATTTTATCCCTTATCTCCGGGGAAAGGGTGGAGGCACCCGTTAAAATCTTGCAGGGACCAAAGGGATAATCAATAACCAGTTGAGCGTATATGTGTTTGTTTGATCTAAAAACCACGAGTCTCGGCCTTTCCGGTGTCCCCATCACCTTCTTTCTAACCCTCAAATGCCTCCTCTTCCTCCTCTTTAACCTATATTCGGTTTTATCCCTTTCGGATACATAGTTCATATCTTATCCTCCCGCCTTTGTCTTCTTGGTAGGTTTCAAACTTATTACTTCATCCGCGTACCTAATTCCCTTACCGGTATACACATTCGGTTCCCTAATGGATCTGATCTGTGCGGCCACGAGCCCCACGAGTTCTTTACTGGTTCCAGAAACGATAACGGTATCTTGACCCTGAACTTCAACCCTTACATACTTTCTATACTCCTCTGGGATCTCGTATTCCACGGGATGGGAATAACCAACGGTGAAGACCAACTTTTCACCTTCTTTCCTAACCCTATAACCCGTACCCACAACCTTTAATTCCCTCCTATACCCATCAACGACGCCTATTATGGCGTTTCTGAGGAGTCTGTATATTGTACCGGGCAAAGACTCACCTAACTTCCTATCCGGTTTAGGCAATTTCTTAACATCTATGGGATGAATCTTTATTGTACCGTTTTCCACTTCGGCATTTACCATGGGGGGAACATAAACCTCAACTTCCCCCTTTGGACCCTTAAAGTGAAAAACCTTACCTTTAACAACCCTCCCTTTAAACTTACCCTCACCTTCTTTAACTTCAACCCTTACGGATGAAGGGATTTCCAGCGGTTTCTTTATAAGCCTTGACATTATTCACCCCCTTAGAACACCTTACAAATCAATTCACCGCCCACGCGGAGTTTCTTTGCCTCCCTATCGGAAAGAACACCCTTCGGTGTGGATAATACCGCTATTCCGAGTCCGTTGAAAACCTTGGGAATTTCATCAGCTCCGACATAAACCCTCCTACCGGGTTTGGAAACCCTTTCTATGTATTGTATAACGGGCTTTCCTTTGTAATACCTGAGTTGCACCACTATCTTTTTCTTCACACCCTCACCTTCAACCCTATACCCGTCTATGTAACCCTCTCTCTTTAATACATCAAGGATTGCCATTTTGAACTTTGAAGCGGGTTCTATGACAACCTCCTTTTTATTAACCATTACGGCATTTCTGATACGGGTTAGCATATCGCCAATGGGATCGCTTAACATGGTTCCCTCCTACCAGGATGCCTTTATAACCCCGGGCAATTTACCTTCAAGCGCGAGTTCCCTGAAACAAATCCTGCATATTCCAAACTGTCTGAAATATCCGTGATCCCTACCGCATATCAAACACCTGTTCCTTTTCCGGGTTTTAAACTTTGGTTTTTTCTTCATCTTTTCCAATTGCGCCTTCGTAGCCATAGGCTGGTATTCTAAGGCTGAAAAGGGAATTTTTTACCCTTCCGCAACTTCCCTCTTCTCTTCCTCCTCCACTTTTAGCACAATCCTGTCCATTCTCCAATCGTAGTATCCGGTTCCGGCGGGTATCAGGTCTCCAATTATCACCCTCTCTTTTAGTCCCCTTAAATCGTCCTCCTGCTTCCTCACAGCGGCTTCGGCCAGTATCCTCGGTGCCTCCTCAAATGAAGCGGCTGCCAAAAAGCTGTCCGTTGTTGATGCAACCTTACTTATACCTATGAGTATGGGTTCCCATCTCGCGGGTTTTCCTCCTTTTCTTATAACTTCCGCATTTTCCCTTTCCAACTTTACCCTATCAACTATCTGCTCGGGTAAGAACCTCGTAGTACCGCCATCAACAACCTTAACCCTCCTCAGCATCTGGCTTAGGATTATTTCTATGTGCTTGTCGTCTATCACAACACCGGAAACGCTATAAACCTTTTGTATCTGCTCCAAAAGGTATTCGGCCGCAACATTCGGTCCTTTAACCTTCAATATATCCTTAGGGGATATATCACCTTCTACGAGTTTATCCATGGCCTGCACCCTATCACCCTTTGAAACCAAGAGGTATTCCCCATACTTGATGTCGTAGTCCTTAACCGTACCGTCGTCATGTTTTACGGTTATAACTATCATTCCCCTCCTGTTATCCAGTTTTATGTCCTCAACAACGCCGTTCTTCTCAACTATAACTGCCGCATCCTTTGGAACCCTCGCCTCAAACAATTCCTCAACCTTCGGTAATCCTCCGGTTATATCCCTTGTCTTATAAATTGTTCTTGGTAGTTTTGCTATTATCTCACCGGGTTTTACGACGGGATCCGCTACCCTTCTAAATATTTCATAAGCCCTCTTGGTTAGCCTTGAACCGTTTGCAAGGGGTATTACTTCAAGTATTTCACCCGTCTTGGGATCCTTTACAAAGGCCTTAGGATATAGCCTCCTGTGCCTTACAACCTCAACAACATACTCCAAAACATTTGCCTGAACATCCTCCTTTAAGGACACGCCTTCAACAAGTCCTTCAAACTCCAAAACCCCTTCTTTGGTTACCAATATTGGCAAATCGTAAGCATCCCATTCAGCAAGTTTATCGTCCTTTTTAACCCTATCCCCATCGGAAACATAAAGGATACAACCGTATTCAAGGTTATACCTCCTCGGTCTGCTATCCTTTCCCCTTAGAATTATAGCCCCTTTCCTTGATATAACCGTCCAATAACCATCCGGGTTTTCAACGGCGTTTACATTTTCCCACTCAACTATCCCATCAAAATCCGCCTTGTGCTTTGGTTCAACCGCTATCCTTTCGGATACACCTCCGGTGTGCTTGGTTCTAAGGGTTAATTGTGTTCCGGGTTCTCCGATGGATTGCGCCGCTATTATTCCCACGGCCTCACCTATATCAACCGGTTTGCCCGTGGCCAAATTCCTCCCATAACACTTTTGGCATACTCCATAAGGGGCTTCACAATACAAGACCGACCTGATTTCAACCTCTTTTATCCCCTTCTCCTCTATTATTCTCGCCTTTTCTTCCGTTATCTCTTCTCCCGCCTCCACAATTACATCGCCGCTTTCGGGGTCATATATATCGTCAAGGGCATACCTTCCAACTATCCTTTCGCTCAACTTCCTTATAACCGTTTCACCTTCCTTTAAAGCCCTTACCGTCCTTCCCTTAATTGCCCCACAATCCTCCATAGTAACCACAACCTCTTGGGCGGCATCCACAAGCCTCCTCGTTAGGTATCCGGCATCGGCGGTTTTCATAGCCACATCCGACAATCCCTTCCTCGCCCCGTGTGAAGATATGAAGAACTCAATGGATGAAAGCCCTTCTTTTAAAGCCGAAAGAACGGGTGTATCAACTATTTCTCCCGCTTGACCTTTCTTTGCGGGTTTCGTCATAAGTCCCCTCATCGCACCCAACTGCCTCGTCTGATCTATATTACCCCTCGCTCCGGAGAAGACCATAAGGTATATGGGGTTAAAGCCGTCTTTATCTTTTGCCATCGCTTCTATCATCTTTTTGGTCACCTCCTCCGTTACCTTAGTCCATATATCAAATATCCTCTGCTTTCTTTCGGCACCGGTTATCCTACCGTGCTCAAACTGTCTTTCAACTTTGCTTATCTCTTTAAAGGCATCCTCTATTATTTTCTGCTTTTCTTCGGGAATTATGATGTCATCTATACCAAAGGTTAGACCCGACCATGTCGCCCACTTGAAACCGAGTTCCTTCATATTGTCGAGAAATTCGGCGGTTTTCCATGTCCCAAGTTTCCTGTGGATTTCCTTAACAAGGTTTGCTATATCCTTTTTCTTAAATTCTTTGTTTATTGACAGAAATGTAAATCCATCCCCCCACATCTCAGTCGGTATTATTGATGCAAAGATTATCCTACCAACCGTTGTTTGAACGGGTTTTACATTTGTGTTATTCGGATCAAAGGGGTTTCCTTCAACGGGCAACAAAACCTCCACGGGGTCGTTTATTTTTATGAGTTTATTTTCAAAGGCTTGAATGGCTTCATAATATCCGGAAAATGATCTCTTAACCTCTCCGGGCCTCATCTTTGTTATATAGTTTATACCTATCACCATATCCTGAGAAGCCGTAGCCAATGGATTCCCATGTGCCGGGGATAAGATGTTGTGAGGGGCCAACATTAAGGCGTAGGCTTCGGTTATCGCTTCGGGGCTTATAGGGACAAAAACACCCATCTGATCCCCATCAAAGTCCGCATTGTATGCCGCACAAACCAGAGGGTGTATTTGAATAGCATAGGTTTCGTTTATAACGGGTTCAAAGGCTTGAATTGAAACCCTGTGCAATGTAGGAGCCCTGTTTAACAAAACCGGATGGTGCTTCGTAACATCAAGCAACAGTTCTATGGCCTCTTGTTTTTTCTGTTTTATGAACTCGTGCTTTTCGGACCTGGTATATGCAAGGCCGGATTCTTCAAGTTTCCTCTCAACCATGGGTTTAAACAGTTCAAGGGCCATATCCTTCGGTATTCCAACCTGATGGAGTTTCAACTCCGGACCGACAACTATTACCGACCTTCCGGAATAATCAACCCTCTTACCGAGGAGGTTCCTCCTCAACAATCCCTTCTTACCCCTCAAATAATCCGTAAGGGATTTCCTCCTCTGGCCGCTTCTGTTCATAGAAGGCCTTCTCAAACGGGAGTTATCTATCAGGGCTTCAACGGCATGCTTTATCTGCCTCTTTTCGTTTATAACCATCAGTTCAAAGGCACCCTTTTCGTATATCTGCTTTAACCTGTTGTTCCTCCTTATTACATCCCTATAAAGGTCTGTTAAATCGGTGTTCGCAAACTTTCCACCCCCTAAGGGCAAAAGCGGCCTTAAATCTGGGGGCAAGACCGGTATAACTTCCAACACCATCCAAGCGGGGTTTTGTCCCGATAGGATAAAGGCCTCTATAATCTTTAATCTGTTTAAGAGTTTTGTCCTTTCGGATGGGTTTGTCGTGGTTTGGAGTTTTAACTTGGTTTCTTTGTATAGGGCTTCTAATCTTGTAATCCTCTCCCTCGTTTGCGGATCCTCTATTTCCTCGTTTAAATCTTCCAATAGTTTCTTGATGGCTTCCGCACCCCATCCGAATTCAACGGCATCAGGCCCCAAAGTGGCGATTATCTTTTTCTTCTCATCTATTGTTACGACTTCCCCCTTGCGGAGGTATAACCTTTTCTTTTCCCCTCCCGACTCTATTTCAACAAACTCCGGGGTGTTTTTCACATCAAGGATAACATAAGCCTCATAGTTGATTACGGGTTCAAACTTTGTTTTTGGTATCCCTAAAAGTGTGGGAATGATATAAGGGGGTATCTTGTAAAACCAGGGGTGTACAACGGGGGTGTTGAGGGATATGTATCCCATCCTTTCCCTTCTAACATCCGACCTCGTAACCTCAACCCCACAAACATCGCAAATTATACCCTCATACCTCTTATCCGAGAACTTTCCACAAGCGCAAGTATAGTTCTTAATGGGTCCAAAAATCCTTTGGCAATATAGACCACCCGGTTCGGGCTTTAGGGTTTTGTAGTTTATCGTTTCGGAGTTTTTAACTTCACCCAAACCGTGCTCTCCCCTCTCCCTACCCCTCCTTTCGGCCTCAGACCAGAGTTTCATCTCCTCCGGCGAGGCCAAAGATGCTATAACCTTTTTAATTGTCCTCCAATTCATATTTTACCCCCTTTTAATTTCTAAGTTAATACCCAAAGCCCTTAAAAACTTGGTTAAAACCTGAAAAGTCGCGGGCGTTGATGGTAAAGGTGGCTCGGTTCCCTCGCGTAGGGCTTTGTATGTCTTTATCCTTCCCCTAACATCGTCGGATTTTATCGTTAGCATCTCCCACAGGGAGTATGCAGCCCCATGGGCCTCTAATGCCCATACTTCCATTTCTCCAAACCTCTGACCTCCCATATGGGACCTACCCCCTACGGGTTGCTGGGTAATCAAGGAGTAAGGACCAACGGAGCGGGCGTGTATCTTGTCCTCAACCATGTGGATTAACTTCATAATATACATATTTCCAACGGTCACGGGATAATCAAAGTATTCACCCGTCCTACCATCCCTAAGCCTCATTTTGCCGTCTTCCGGCAACCCTGCGAGTTTCAATTGTTCCTTAACCTCTTCAACCTTTAAGCTTTGGAAAGCCGGGCAGGCATACTTTATGCCCTTTTCGGCGAGTTCTTGGGCCAGGTAAAGTATATCGTCATAAGGGGCATCTTTTAACCATTCCTTAAAATTCTCATCCTTATGGGGTTTATAAAGTTCTAACAGGAATTCCCTTATTTTTGCGGGTGATTCCTTCCTTTTCAGCATATTCCTCAGTTTTTCGGTATTTTTAACGGCGGCATACCCCAAAAGGGTTTCCAATATCTGACCTATGTTCATACGGGATGGAACTCCTAAGGGGTTTAGTACGACATCGACTGGGGTACCATCCTCCATAAAGGGCATATCGGCTTCGGGTGCTATTATGGAAACCACACCCTTGTTCCCATGCCTACCGGAAAGTTTATCCCCAACCTTTATTTTCCTCTTTTGCGCCACATAAACCTTTATAACCTGCCTAATACCCGCCGGTAGTTCATCTCCTCTCCTTATAGCCTCTAAACCTTCTTCGTATTCCTGGATAAGGCTTTCATAACTTTCCAGCCCATCCCTTAGAATCCTCTCAACCTCGTTTTCCAAGTTTTTATCACCAAATGTTTCATCCTCTATCACGAGTTTCAAGGGATCTATCTCTTTAATCGTTTCCGTGGTTATAACCTCACCCTTTTCAAGTACTTTTTGCAATTTATCGCCTTTTCTAACATATAGAGGTTTTTTAACCGTTTTTCCGGATAACATGTTTTGCAGGGTTTCCCTTAGTGTATCGCGGAGGTTTTGCATTTTTAGGTTTATCTCATCCAAGAGTTTTTTCTGCCTCCTACCTATGGGTCTTGAAGGATCAAGGGGCGAATCCGGTCTAACTTCGGGGTCAACATACAACTCTCCCGGTATAAATTCGTTTCCCGGACCGGGCATACCGTAAGCCAGTGGATCATCGGATATGTATCTCGTCAGCACTTCAACACCTATCACTATTCCGTGCACAGCGGGGGGTACCCTTAAAGATGTATTCTTCCAAGGTTTGGATTTCTCACCGAATATTGACATTAACAACTTTTCCTCAGGAGACAACTCACTAAACTTCCTATCCTCACGGGGCGTATTCTTACCAACCAATATATCACCGGGACCCACCTTAACACCTATTCTGGCTATTCCATACTGGTCCAAATGACGGAGGTTCCTCTCATGCTCCTTATAAGGTTCCCTTGTGATGACCTCAGGACCCAACCTCGTATCCATAACCTCGCAGGTGAATTCCAAGATATGCAAGGATGTAAGCCTATCCTCTTTAACAAGTCTATCGGAAATAACAATGGCATCCTCAAAGTTATACCCGTACCAAGGGACAAAAGCAACGGTTAAATTCCTTCCGAGTGAAATTTCTCCTCCTACGGATGCCAAGTTTTCCGCTAATATATCACCTTTCTTAACCTTTTGACCTTTCTTAACCTTAGGCACATAGTGTATTATGGTGTTCTGCCCTGACCTCTCAAATACCCGTAGGTTGTAAGTTTTAAGGTTAAATATACTCCCTTCGGGACGGATTATTATCTTTGAATAATCCACATACACGACCTCACCGTCTTCTTCGGCAAATATCACAGAACCGCTATCCTGTGCTATCTTCTCTTCCATACCCGTTCCCACATTGGGGGATTCCGGATCCAGTAGGGGTACCGCCTGCCTTTGCATGTTTGAACCCATTAACGCCCTGTTGGCATCGTCGTATTCCAAGAAAGGTATGAGTGAAGTTGAAGGAGAAATTATCTGCCTTGGCGATAGATCTATATAGTCAATTTCTTCCCTGTTGGCAAACATATAGGTGCGTTTGTGCCTTACTATTATATTCGTAGCCTTTCTTATCCTCTTGGTTTTTGGATCTATTTCTATATCCGCAGGTGCAATTTTTAGGTTGTAATCCTCATGTGGGGCAAAATACTTAATTTCATCCGTGACTTTCCCCTTTTCAACCTTTACGAGTGGGGTTTCTATAAAGCCGAGTTCGTTAACCCGTGCATATACGGTGGGGGATAATATCAAACCTATGTTTTGTCCTTCGGGTGTTTCAATAGGGCATATCCTACCGTAGTGAGATGGATGCACATCTCTAACCTCCAAAGTTGCCGTTTCCTTCGTCAATCCTCCTTTACCCATTGCGGAAATCCTTCTCTTATTGGTTAATTCGGATAAAGGATTCGTCTGGTCAAGCAGCTGTGAAAGGCTGTTTTGTGTAAAGAAATTTATAACCGAACGGGAAACTATTTTCGGGTGTACGATCTTTCTCAGAGGTTCCTTTTCACTTATCAGTTTTTCCCTGATCCCTTTGGCGGTTCTTATAAATTCGTTCCTACACCACTCAAATAACTGCTCACCAACCCTCTTTATTCTACGGTGTGAAAGGTCATCTATATCGTCCTCTTCACCCTCACCGCGATACAGATCGAGGAGTATCCTAAGGGCAACTATGAAATCCACATCCGTTAAACTCTCAATATCCGGTTTTGGAGGGGAGAAACCTTCCAAATCCTTCAAATAAATGTCCTTTTTGTCAAACTCCCCGTTTTCCTTCTTAACTTTACCCTCATATAACCTCGCATTTACTTTATACCTTCCAACCTTACCCAAATATGTACGGTCGGGTGAGAAAAAGTAAAGTCTCAGGAATTCTTCGGCGTTTTCAATTGTTGCGGATGCAAACCTTATAGCCCTATATATGAACCTTATGGCCTCCTCCCTACCCCTCATCTTATCATCCCTAAGGGTTTTTAGGATTATGTTAACGGCCGGGTCCCTGGGATCCAACACCTTAACCCTTGTTATCTTTAATTTCTTTAACTTATTAACGACCTTTTCGTCTATCTCCTTAGGTTCTCCCCTGTCGTTTATCATGGGTATGATAACTTCCCCATCTTCATCCATTATGTCTTCCGCCAAGTAATATCCTCCGGCCTCACTAATTGATTTCTCCTGTATAAGATAACCCAATGCAACATTTACAATGTCCCTGAAACCTTCAAACCCTAAGAACCTTAAAAACCTTGTAAGGTAGAATTTTCTCTTTCTCAGGACAAAGTAAATCCCCTTCTCCCCCTCTATCCTTATCTCCATCCATGGGCCCCTGTAAGGGATTATCATGGATTTAAAGATTTTGTTTAACCCCTCTTCCTCAATTACAAAATACACACCGGGAGCCCTATGTATTTGGTTTATTACAACCCTCTCAACCCCTTTGATCACAAATGTTCCCCTGGGAGTCATATAGGGCATATCGGTGAAATAAACAACATCCAACCTTTCCTCTTCTAACCTACCCTCTTCATCAAACATCCTTTCAAACACCCTTATATGAACCGGTACGGAATATGTTAAGTCCCTTTTCTTAGCGTCTTCGGGTGTTGATGTGGGATCCCCTACCCTATAATCCAAATATTCTATCTCAACCCTTCCATCCGTACTTTGAAGGGGAAACATCTCCTTGAATATTTGATTTAAACTCATAGTGGATCGTGGTTCGGAATGGTCAAAGAAAGAATTTTCAACATTTACAACAAATCCCCTTTCGTTGGATAAACTGAGCATTTCATCCTTCGTTTTGGTGGATACCCCTATAATGCCCAAGGACGCGTTAAAATCGTTTGCAATCTCAAATAACCTTTTAATTACTTCTTGCGAATACCTACCCTTTGGAATTATAATGTAATACGAACTCGGTCTGGGGATTTCTTCTTTTATCGCATCCGGATTTACCTCCTCTCTAACCAAATTCAAAATCTCTTCGGCATTTTGAGCCCTTTCCTGAATAGTTCCCCTAAAAACTTTTATACCGAGTGTATAATTCTCGGAAAGGGAACGCAAAAAGTTTTCCAAAAGATTAACTTTACCCACATACGACCAGAAAATATTAAACCTTTTTCCCAAAAAATCATCGTATGAGGCTATTTGCAATTCCAAAAGGTTTGGTAAAAACCTCTCTTCAACCTTTCCTACTCTAACCGCCTTCATAACAAAAACACCTCCTATTTAATATAAACAAGGAAGGGGAAAACCCCTTCCCCCGCACTTCCCGCGACCGGATTATTTAATCTCAACCTTCCCACCCGCGGCTTCAAGCTTCTTTTTGATCTCCTCCGCCTCCTCCTTAGAAACCCCCTCTTTAATTGTCTTTGGAAGGGATTCAATCATTTCCTTTGCCTCTTTAAGTCCCAAACCGGTTATTTCACGAACAACCTTCAAGGCTTGGATTTTATTGGAAACTTCGGTTAAGACCACATCAAAGGAAGTTTTTTCCTCAGCCTGCTCTGCCGCGGGGGCGGCTCCTGCAACCGGTGCGGCAACAACCGGTGCAGCAGCGCTAACGCCAAACCTTCCCTCCAAAGCCTTAACCAACTCCGCCAACTCCAACACCGTCAAATTTTCTATTGCAGAAACTATTTCTTCAACAGAAAGCTTCTTCTCCGTCATGTTTATACCTCCTTTTCTTTCTTTTCCTTAATTGCATTTAAAGCATAAACCAAACCGGCCATTAGACCGTTAAGGCCCCAAACCAAACCATAAATTGGGGCCATCAATCCACCTACCACCTTGGCCCTTAATTCGGTAGTTGAAGGTAATTTTGATAACCTTATAACCTCATCTTTACTTATAAACCTTCCATAAAGCACCCCTCCCTTAACCTCTCCCTTGCCAACCTCCTCGGAGAACTCTGCGAATATTTTTATGGGCTCAACCTCATCACCGAAGGAAAATATTATGGCGGTATTCCCCACGAGTATATCCTTTATCTCCGGCACCCTGTTTTCAAGTGCTATTCTCAAAAGGTTGTTTTTCACCACCTTAACACCATAACCCTTTTCTTTCATCCGCTTTCTTAGGTCGTTTATCTCGGGAACCGTTAAACCCTTAAAGTCAAAAAGGGTTATAACCTTTGCCTTTTCCCCTATTTCTTTTAACTCTTGCAGCATTTTTTCCTTTTCTTTTCTCGTTTTCATGCCATTACCCCCCTCTTTCTAAGTGTATCCATAACATCCGCGAGATTCAACTTTATAGATGGACCCATTGTGGTGGTTAGATATGAGGTTTTTATGAATTGTCCTTTAACACCTTTGGGACGGTGTTTAACAATTTCTTCAAACACCGTTAAAGCGTTCTCGTAAAGTTGTTCCGTAGTAAAGTTTGTTTTACCGATGGGTACATGGATGTTACCGGATTTATCGTTCCTAACCTCAATCCTCCCCTTTTTGAGTTCGGAAACCACCTGCGCCACATCCGTAGTAACGGTTCCGGTTTTGGGGTTAGGCATCAAGCCTCTTGGTCCCAATATTCTTCCGAGTTTTCCAACCTCACGCATTGCCTCGGGTGTTGCAACGACGGCATCAAACTCCAACCAACCGTTTTGAATCTTTTCTATATACTCCTTGAAACCCACATAATCGGCACCGGCTTCCTTTGCCTCTTTTTCTTTATCGGGATCGCTTGTTAAAACCAAAACCCTCACGGTTTTCCCGGTTCCATGGGGTAAAACTATTGGAATCCTTATGTTTTGTTCGGGCTTTGTAACATCTATGTTTAACTTCATATGGAGTTCTACGGTTTCCACAAATTTTGCGCTTTGGAAATTCCTAACCATCTCGCAGGCCTCTTTTAGGGGGTATTCCTTCGTCAAATCGTATAATTCCAGCAATTTTTTGTACCTTTTCCCAACCTTTGCCATTTTAACCCTCCACTATTTCTATTCCACAACTCCTGGCCGTACCCTCTATCATCCTAACCGCGGCGTCAAGATCTGTGGTATTCAGGTCGGGCATTTTCATTTTGGCTATTTCTATAACCTTTGATCTTGGAACTTTTGCCACCACTTCCTTACCGGGATTATGGGCGGCGGTCTCTATACCGGCGGCTTTTTTAAGGAGAACCGATGCGGGGGGGGTTTTAAATTCAAGGTCAAATGTCCTATCCTTGTAAATGGTTATAACAACCGGTATGATTAACCCCATTTTATCCCTTGTGGCGTCGTTAAATGCCTTAACAAACTGCATCAAATTTATCCCGTATGGGCTTAAAGTGGGACCCACGGGTGGCGCGGGAGTTGCCTGCCCCGCGGGTAGTTGTAGTTTTACCCTTGCAACCACTTCCTTCTTAGGTTTTTTAGCCATGTTTTCCCCCTTTTTATACCTCTAACCTTTCAACCTGCGTAAATTTTACCGGAACCTCTTGCGGTCTCCCAAAAAGGCTTACCCTAACCGTCAATACTCCCTTATCCAAATCCACATCAACAACCTCTCCTTCCCTACCCTTCAAAGTGCCTTCGGTAATTTTCACCTTATCACCCTTTATAAACGGTGCTTCCCTACTCTTTTCCCTCTCCTGCTTGGCCATCAACTCTTCAATTTTCTTTATGTCTTCTTCACTGGCGTGGATATATGTGGGCAAACCCGTGGAAGGGTCTATTGCCCTAATGGGTCGGGTGTTTGAGATGTTTCGGGTTATTATATCTATAACCGACTGGTCTTCTTCCATAAGGATAAAAATATAACCTTTGTACATGGGTTTTTCAACCACCCTTAATTCCGTTTTTATTTCATAACCCTGGGGTTTTAACGCGCTCTTTACCTTCTCAACGGAAAAGCCCATAGACAAAAGTTTATTGATCAATTCATCGCTCTCCTCCTCTCTAACACCCAACACGGCGGGTTTTAACCCCCTTTCGGATAGGTCTTTAAATATATCCGATAACTTACCCCTATCCAACTTTTTAAGTCTATAAGTATTCTTTGAAATCTCTTCGTATTCGTATCCGATACCCCCACTCAACTTACCCTTAAACCCCAAGGGATATGTGGATACGAGTTTGGAAAATTCTAAGGGCAAATCCTTGGGGAAATGGTTTATCACTATATCGTAAAGTTTGGGTTTTACCCTCTTTTTAATGTACTTTGTGGTTCTAATGGTGGGGACGAATACCTTTTCAACTTTATCCTCCAAGTTTAAATCCTTTATAAGTTTTTCTATTTTCTCCTTGGTTTTTAATTCTTCTCCGCCCCTTGTCCAAAATATAAGCCAAGTTTTTTGCCTTACCACGACTAACCCCCTATTATCATAATCAATATACGGGAAATTATGAAGTCCGAAATCCACACGAAAACGGTGGTGAATAGCGAAATGGCTATTACCCCTACCGTCCCAACAGCTATACTGTTCCAATCCGGCCATGTTAAGCGGTTTATTTCTTCTTTCACCCCTTCAAGGAATTCGGGCAAATTTGTTATTATGTTAAAAAACTTTCCAAAAGTCTCCTTTATTTGTTTCACAACATTCATATCTTACCCTCCGTATGAACCGTATGTTTTCTGCACCACTTACAGTACTTGCGCAATTCCAATTTCTTTCTATTCGCCCTGCTTTTGCTTATCGCATAATTAAAACGCCCACACTCACTACACTTCAAACCCACCGTATGCCTACCCTGTGCCTTTTTAGCCATAAACAGGCCCGGAGGGACTTGAACCCCCAACCTGCGGATTTGGAATCCGCCGCTCTGCCAAGTTGAGCTACGGGCCTATACGACTGGGTATTATAAAGTTGATTTTTATGTTTGTGGAAAAAGGGGGGGTTATTCCCCCCCTACGATTACCTTTACCTTATAACCTTTATGACCCGCGTTTTTGCCTTTAAGAAATATACACCTTTTGGTAATCTCACCTTATCCAAGTCCTTGATATTCCTTGCAACAACCCTCCCATCAACGGTGTATATGTTAAATTCCCTGGTAATTACACGATCCACGGCCTCTTCCAAGGATGTGGAAGATGTCCTTGTAAAATACACCGCCCCGGCATCATCACCGTAATAGTCGTTTGCCCATATGGCAAAGAGATTGCCCGCATCGTATATGAAACCGTTGTAATCGTGGCCTGCTGGATTTTGGTTAAATGTATAGTTGTGATCCGATACCCTACCCGGAGAGGAGAAAGTTGTTGCCCAATTGCTTGAAGACGCCCACTTTGTAGCCCATTGACTTCCCACCTTTTCCTGCCACATAACATACAGGTTTGATGGTGAAGAACTCGTAATCATCGGGAGAACCTGATCGGTTGATGCCTGCGCCACATACTTGTTGTTCCAAGTGGAACCCCCATTCGTTGAATATGCCACCCCCACATTACAATAAGAACCGTTAGGTTTTATAAAGGCAACGGCTATATTGTTACCTTGGGCGGTTATATGGTTGTGTATCTTCGCGGGCCTGTTAAAGTTTGGACAAGATGTTGAAGAACCCGGATAAAAGCTTACAGCATCTCCTAAGGATGTCCATGTTGCACCGTTATCCGTTGATTTCCTAACCCTTATGGCTATATTAGGCCAAGAGTTAAAGTTGTTTTGGGATAGATAAACCGTTGAGCCATCCCTGTAAAAGTATGCCACCGTTGATTGTACCCCGGAAAGCCTTATTGTATTCCAAGTTGAACCGTCATCCGTACTCCGGGCTATATCTATTTCATAACTTCCGTACTTATCGGTAGTGTAATTTACAAGGAGAATACCCCCACCGAGTGAGATTATCCAAGGTTTATCCTTAAAGTATGCCCAGCTATCGTTAGGGGGGAGTATGGAACAACTCCAACTGCTAACCGTATCCGGCCTTCCGGTGTTCTTACAAAAATAAACCTCACCTTTGGGATTGTAAGGGTTGCAATATATCATCCCCACTGCGTAGAACTTATTGGGATCTGTAGGGTCAGAAGCAACCGAAGGATCCCCTATCCAACAGTTTACGGTATCCGGGGGCCTTATATACCATACGAACTTCCATGTAGCGCCCCCATCGGAACTTATAGCAAAATCGTTGGCGGAAAACCAGCCCGACCAATCCGTATCTATCCAATGGGCCGCTATCCAAGAGGAACTCTTGGCAAGGGATACTTCAAGTTGATCCATCCCCGTACTAATATCCCAGTTTGAAACCTTAACATTTGGGCCAAAAGGTGCATCGGTTAATAGGAATATTATCATAATCTCACCTCCTTATGTACGCACCACCAAAGTTAATAACTGCATTGCCCTCGGATGAAATTACGAGTTTATAAGGCATTATAACATCGGGACGGTTGGGCATACCGAGTCCAAACTCTAAACCTTCCGAAAGGTTAAACTCTATCCCTTGCCAACTTTCGCCGGCGGTTATATCCTTAGCCAACATCATATATTTGCCGTTGTATGTGTAATACAGGTTCAACTTTACATTACCCTTGCCCTTGATATATACGGTTATGTTTGAAAAGTCTTTGAGGTCTTCGCCCCTTCCGATTAAAGTCGCGGATGCGGGGTCTTCGGATTTCCCAGAAAGGTTTATTATCACAGGATTACCCCATCTTATACCCTGTATTTCCGGCGATGCATTTGCGGAACTTATTGTGGAGTTATATGTCATCCACTCACCCGGCTTTTTATCCGGAGCCGGGGCAACCGGAACGGTTATAGCGGCGCCTTTACCAAATACAATTAACCAGAGCATAGTTAACAGGAATTATAAGGTAGAAATTACCTTCCCTGTGCTAAAACTT
>CAYRSH010000016.1:0-8454 GCA_964426895.1 uncultured bacterium | reverse complement strand
TGTGCTAAAACTTCCACATCTTTCAGTTTTTCAACCTCACCCAGAATTATTAAAACATCCCCCTTGTTTAAAGGTTCGCAAGGGTTTAGAGGTATAATGGGTTTTCCATTTCTAAAAACCGCAAGTACATATACGCCGTACTCCGTTAAGTTTAATTCCCTCAAACTCTTACCCACGAAAGGAGATTTCTCATCAAGGGTAATTTCCTCAACCCTCATATGATAAAGGTCAAGGAATTCCGAAACCGCCGGGTGTATAAGAGCTTTTGCTATCCTTATTCCTGCCCAATCATAGGGTAATATTACCCTATCCGTCCCCACATTTCTCATCAGTTTGGCCCCCTTTTCGGTTGTGGCCTTCGCAACGGTATAAATCTTAGGATTTAGGTTTTTGGCGTTTATAATGACATATAAGTTATCCGGGTCATCCCGCAAAAGTGATGCCAACCCCTTTGCCCTATGAATACCCGCCTTAATCAGCGTACTTTCCTCGGTCGCATCCCCCTCAACTACCTTATAACCCATGGATATGGCCTGCTCAACCCTTTCGGGGTCGTTTTCCACAATGATGAAAGGGTAATGGGAGTTTTTCAAAAATTCCGCAACTATCCTACTCATCCTACCAAAACCGCAAATTATGTAATGATCCGAAATCCCCTTCGGCATTCCATACCTCCTTTTAAAAACTTCAAGGCTTAAAAAATACGCCGCAACATTTGTTATTAGAACGCTCACCGTCCCCCAACCAAAAATTATTATTATTATCGTCCATAACTTTCCAATATCGGATAACTCTTTAACTTCCCTAAAACCCACGGTGGAAACGGTTATAACCGTCATATACAAGGCATCTAAAAACCTAATATTTTCCAACCACATATATCCAAAACTCCCCATGAGTATAACAAATAATATCATTTCGGCTTCATACCATAACAACGGTATTGTACAACCTTCCCTTATCCCCCCTGCGATGTGAAAAGAGACTTTTGTTTTCATATGTGCATGAAGGTGGGGGTATTATAACCTTAACACCGAGGTTTTCCAATATGTGCTTATTGTAAAGGTAAAGGTCTAAAAGGTATTTTCCATTACCTTTGGAGATCACAAAGTTGTTAAAAATACTGGCAACATCGTAGCCAACCTCATAGCATTTACCACATATGCCGGGTCCAAATATGGCTTTTACATCCTTTGGTTTTACCCCAAAATTTTCATACATCTCTTTTAAGCCTTCGAGAACTATACCCTTTATACTACCCCTCCAACCCGCATGGAGAACCCCTACAACATTTTGCGAAACCAAGAAAATCGGATAACAATCGGCCGTTTTAACGCCTATAACAACCCCCTTTTTATCCGTTATTATCCCATCCCCTACATCCCTATCCTGGCCCCTATAAACCACAACCCTGGCACCGTGTATTTGGTGCAAACTTATATCCATCTTAACGGGTTTAACACTAACCTTTATTAAAAAATTCTTGCCTTTAAAGGAAAATCCCCAACCTTCATTCACCCACATAAAAAATTCTACGGTGGTTAAATTTCACCCTTATAATACCTTAACCATGACACGCGTTTCTTTAATACTTTTGGCCTTAGCGGTGGTTTTTGGGTGTAAAAAGAGTACGGCTCCCGAAGAAGGCGGTGGAGGTGGCGGAGGCGGTGGAGGTGGTTCCACCGCAAGTCCGGAAAGCACAGCGGTGTATTTCGGTATTACACCGGACAGTTCCTTCGTATATTGGGATAGTACCACATCTTCAAGCAGCGGAACGGCCTTGGATACCGTTCAAACGATTTTCTACACCTATATAACCTCCGGAGGGGAACTCTTGGTGCCTCATGTTGATACTTTCTTCACATCCGGTAGAACATTAAAGGATACCTTCCATATTAAAGGGGATACGGTATATCAATACATAACCATGGTTCTTGATACCACAAATCCCTCACCCGATACGATAAGGCTTAGGTATATTTTCGGTATAAAACCCTTGGATATTGGTAAATCGTGGATACCGTTATCGCCGCAAACACAGAGGTTGAACGATACGATAAAATATCCTCTTATGGCAACCTGTACTTTGGGCGTAAGACTTGATAGTTTTAAGGTTGATTCCTCTTATGCCTATATTATGGATTCCTTATCAGTTTCCGTACCCGCCGGAACTTTTAGAGCTTATAAGATTAGGGGTAAAACGCATGCGAGAGTATTTTATGGATTATTCACGATTCCGACGGGATGTTTGCCGATTTCCGGCGATACATTTGCAACACTTGATACATACGATACTACCTACATAAAACCTTATTATGGTGTTGTTTTAACACAGGCAAAGGATAGCACGGTGTTCAACATACCTCCTATGGGAAGCCAAATAGAAACAACCCGTAGGTATAGGGCTTTAACGGGTAAAAGGAGATAGAATAACATCCCAAATGCGGATAAAAGCCCTTAGGGGTTTTAGGGATCTAGTGGGGTTTGAATGGTATAAGTTTGAAAGGATAGTTGATACCTTTAAGGTTTGGTTGAGAAGGTTTAATGCTATATGGATAGAGACGCCAATAGTTGAGCCTTTGGAACTGTTCGTAAGGTCTGTGGGGGAATTTACGGATATAGTTCAGAAGCAGATGTTTGTTTTTAAGGATAGGGGGGGGAGGGATGTGGCTTTAAGACCCGAGGGAACGGCAGGAGTTGTGAGGGCATTTTTGGAAAACAACCTTTCCCCCCCCATTAAACTCGCTTACTTTGGCCCTATGTTTAGGGGTGAAAGGCCACAAAAGGGAAGGTATAGGCAATTCTACCAATTGGGAGTGGAGTTCTTGGGTTATTCGGGTCCTTATTCGGATGCGGAGGGAATACTTGCGGCATATCTACCTTTAAAGGAATTAAATTTGGATGTTAAGGTTTATGTTAATACGCTTGGAGGCGAGGATACAAAGGTAAAATATTCCGAGGAGTTAAAAAATTACCTTAAAGATTTGGATTTCCTATGCGATGATTGTAAGGTTAGGAGGGAAAAGAACCCTTTAAGGGTTCTTGATTGTAAAACCTGCTCTCCAAAACTCAATCCACCGGATATTGCGGATTTTATACCGGATGAAGAAAGGGATAACTTTGAAAAGACCATTGAAATATTAAAGGAATTCGGCGTTCCGGTTGAAAGGGATCCTAAACTCGTAAGGGGATTGGATTACTATACGGGATTGGTTTTTGAAGTTAAGGCCGAGGGTTTGGATGCAGCACAGAACACCATTTTGGCTGGTGGGAGGTACGATAAACTCGTATCTTGGCTTGGGGGCGAAGATACACCAGCATTCGGATGGGCGGCGGGAATTGATAGGATTAGCCTGATATATAACCCGGAAGGGGAAAGGGAGGAACTTTACTTTATAGTTAGGACATCGGACGAATATACGGATGTGGCCTTTAATGTCTTGATGAAATTGAGGGAAATGGGTAAAAAGGTGGATATGGTTTTTGAAAAGGGTAAGAGTTTGAAATCGCAGATGAGGAGGGCTAATAAAATAGGTGCTAAGTGGGTGGTGTTTGTGGGTGAAGAAGAAGTAAAAATCGGAAAATTCAAGGTAAAGGATATGGAAACGGGCGAGGAGTTTGTTTCAGCCTTATAATAAGCAGTTGGAATTATGAGGAGGTTTTATATTAAAACTTTCGGCTGTCAGATGAACGAGTTGGATAGCGAGGTAATCAGGGATATTTTGGAGGAAAGTGGTTTTGTATATACCGAAAATCCACAAAATGCGGATATTGTTTTGATAAACACATGCACGGTTAGGGAAAAGGCGGCGAGGAAGGCAAAACACCTTTTAAGACATTATAAAAACAGGGGGAAGTTTGTAGGCGTTTTGGGTTGTTTGGCGCAGCAAGAAGGCGATAAACTTTTGGAATTTGGGGCGGATATTGTTGTTGGAACGAGGGGGTACAATGAACTCCCAAAACTTTTGGGTTCGTTGGAAGAGAAAAGGGTCGTTTGTTATGATTTGGGCTTGCATTACAGGACGAAAAGGAAGGCTTTAAGTTATTCCGAGTATGTTAGCATACAATACGGGTGTGACAACTTCTGCACATTCTGCGTTGTGCCCTATACGAGGGGTAGGGAAATATCAAGGCCTGCGGAGGAAATAGTTGAGGAGATTAAAACCTTGGACGGGCAAGGGGTTGTTGAGATAACCCTACTCGGGCAAAATGTCAATAGTTATTTTGATGGGAAATACGATTTTGCCGACCTTTTAAGTATGATAGAGGATAATGTAAAGAACATAAAAAGGATTAGATTTACGAGTCCAAATCCGAGGGACTTCTCTTATAAGGTTTTAAAGGTTATTGCGGAAAGTGAAATCATAACGGATTGGATACACTTACCTTTACAGGCGGGCTCGGATAGGATTTTGAGGAAGATGAATAGGGGTTATAACAAGGCGGAATACCTTGAACAGGCGTATATGATAAGGGAATTAATGCCCTATGGGACGATAACAACGGATATAATAGTGGGATTCCCGGGTGAAACCGAGGAGGATTTTGAAGAAACCTTGGATGTCGTTAGGAAGGTTAAGTTTGACGGGGCTTTTATGTTCGTCTATTCACCAAGGCCAAACACACCGGCGGCCTTTTACAAGGATCAAGTGGATGAAGATACGAAGATTTTGAGACAAAGAAGGCTTATAGACGAGGTTAATAAAAATGCCCTTGAAAGGAGAAAGGTTTTCTTGGGGAGGGAAGAAGAGGTATTAATTGATGGGATAAGTAGGAAAAGCGTTAAAGAATCTTCCGGGAAGATAAAAAACGGTTTAACGGTAGTTGTTGATGGGTTGTTCAAACCCGGTGAATTCGTAAAGGTTAAAATCACCGATGTTAGCGGTTTAACCCTAAAAGCAAAACCTCTGGTTGAGGCTGTGGTTTGATAATTGAGGTAAGGGTTAAACCCAATTCAAAAAAGGAATATGTTAAAAAGTTGGGTGAAAACAGGTTTGAAGTTGGTGTAAATTCTCCACCTATTGAGGGAAGGGCAAACAAGAGGTTAATAGAACTCTTATCGGATTTCTTTGATGTTCCAAAGGGTAATATAAGGATTTTGAGGGGGGAAAAATCCCGGGATAAAGTCGTAGAGGTAAGGGTTTAGGCTTTCTTATAAAAGGCAAAGGCACCATCACCACCTTTAATGAATTTAAACATTTCAAGGGTTTCGTTTTCAGGTGGTTTAACCCTACTTGAAAGTTCTAAAATAAATATCCCACCATCTTTAAGGAGGTTTGAGATACCGGAAATCAATTCATCATATCTATCCCAATTGTAAGGGGGGTCGGCGAATATAAGGTCAAACTCTCCATTCTTCCAATTCCTACAAAGCTTTAATGCGTCCTCCTTTAATACCAAGCCCATGTCGGTTATACCCAATTTTTTTAGGTTTTCCTTAACCACTTTAACGCTTTCATTAGAAATATCAACGAAAACGCAAAATGATGCCCCTCTTGAAATGGCCTCCAAACCCAATGCCCCACTTCCGCAAAACAGGTCTAACACCTTAAAGCCTTCAACATCCCTCAAAATGTCAAAAATCCTTTTCCTATTAAAGGCGCTTGTAGGCCTTATGCCCCTTGGAACCTTTATCTTAAAACCCTTAAACCTTCCGCCCGTTATCTGCATCTTTACCCTCCATAATTTCAAAGGCTAACCTCAAATTCCAACCGGTTTTTTCAAGGAGTTTTACGGCCTCATCGTATTCCAATGAAAACTCCTCAACCAATGTTTTTATAGCCCTCGCCCTCAACTTTCCGGATGTCGGAACCAAATCAACCATCCTACCCCTCTTAACCCTTCCCAGAATTACCGCACCCAAAAGCGAAATCGTGTTTAATATCACCTTTTGTACCGTTGCGGATTTCATCCTCGTGGAACCCGGTAAAATTTCGCTTCCAACATTTACACAAATATTAACATCCGCCTTTATTAAAACCCTTTCCTTCGGATTTGTTGATATTAAAGCGGTGGGACAGTTTAAAACCTTAGCCATATCAACAGCACCCTTTACATAGGGGGTTCTCCCGGATGCGGATAAACCTATGAGGAGGTCTTTTTTTGATAGTTTAAGCCTTTTTACAAGCCTTTTACCGGCGGTAATACTATCCTCCGCACCTTCTTTGGATGCGAATACGGAGTTTTTACCCCCCGCTATGAAACCCAAAACCCTATCCCTGTCTATGCCAAATGTTGGGAACATTTCCGCCGATTCCATTATTGCTAGCCTTCCCGATGTCCCAGCACCAACCATAACAACCCTTCCCCCTACCCCCAAGGCCTTAGCCCACATATTCGCAACCTCCACAATTTCCCCTATATGTTCCCTTACCTTTAAAAGCCCGTAAATGTTATCGTTTATTGAAAGGCTTACGATTTCTTCATAATCCAACTCGTCCAGTTGAAACCTCTTTTTCTCGGTTTCAAGATTCTCAATCTCTTTGAGGACTTCTTTTAAGTCCATTTAACCCGTTATTTTACGGTTGCCTTTATGTCTTTAAGAATTTCTATAAAGCCTGCGGTATTAACAAAAAAGTTGTTTGGATTTTTGGATAATAGAAAATATAATGCACAAATGGAGATTTTTCGGAGTATCTCATAAAATCTATGAGCTCCGAAATTTGCTTATCTTGGGCTCCCCCGCTTTCCTTAACATGTAAAACCATATCCGGTTTTTTGTTTTGGTAGTCTTTTCCAAACTGGAACCCAATGTTGAATTCTTTTAGAAAAGTATCAAAAATCTTTTTACCATCTTCGCTATCGGGTAAAAAATACCCCAAGTAACAATCCTTAAATTCATTAATACTTTTTACGCCTTCCATTAAACCCAATATGTCTTCCACCAATTTTGCCAACTTTCTTATACCTGATGTCCCTTTTTTTCTGGAGACCCCAATATCGTATAAGGCTTGAACGGTGGTATTCGTATAACCCAACCGGTCATATAGCCTCCTTCTTAAAGCCTGAGAAAGATACATCAAAGACTTTCCAAAAGGCTACAAACTCGGTGTATTGTATTAAAATATCATAAATTTCTTCAAAAATTTCCGTCAAGTTTTTACCACTTTCGGAAAGCACGCAGTATGCTATTATGAGTTCCCTAAGCCTTTCCACCCTTTGGATAAAATCGGGATTTTCAAGAGATAATTCCCGATATTCTAAGTTTCTTTTCATCGCCATAATAAGACCTTTGATTTGTTAAACTGCTTAACAAACGATATTAATCCCATTACATCGTTTTACATCGTTTTTTTCCACGAGTTCCTTAAACTTAGCCTTCTCATCCCCGTGCAAAGATAAAATGGGAAAGGTTTCTATTAAACCCCTAACCTGTTTAAGTCCCAGATATTTCCTTGTATATTCGCTGTTTGAGTATTTATATGTTGTCATAAATTCACTGTCGGTTATCTCTCTAAAATATTCCAGAACCAAGTTAAAATATTTCTTCAACAAAATCTGGTCATCTTTTGATATTTGTGGGTTAAAAAATATGTGAATAGGATGGGTTCTATATGTGGATTTTGATACCAATATACCTTCCACCCCGAAAACATCCTTAATAACATACAAACCGGCCCTTCCATCAAGACTCCCGGTATCAAGTGTTCTAACAAATAGGATAAAGGTAATCGTTAATGTAAATAGTCTTTTTTTCGTATTCCTTTCCATTGAATGCGTTGGCATCTACAACCACTACCTCATTATTCCCCTTGTTTTCTTCAACCTCTTTTATGGTAAGATAATAAGAAACCCCTAAGGGTTTGGGTGCTTTATAATTGGTTATGAATTCCTCAAATTCGTTTCCTGCCCTGTAATTGCTCTTTGGGTCAAGAATATAAATCCTTTTTTTAACATCTGAATTTATCTTTACCCCTTCAAACACAATTTTTTCGCTTTTGGGAATGCTTTTTCTCTCAAAAAAGCAAATAGCAACATTTGTGCCCGTATCTTCAAAGATTTTTTTCTCAAAGATTATAGCCTTATATTATTTGACACGGAAAACCCGAAGAGGAAATTGGAAGGTATTATGTAAATCATCTTTTTTATACCGTTGCGTAGGTCGTTCATTAATGCCAATTGATATAGGTCTTGATAACCCCGGTTTTCACCTTTAAAGTAATCCAAATATTTGCGAGTTTCCTCATGCTTAACAATATACCCGATATAAAGGTAAGGGGGATTTGTGATGTGATATACGGGAAGATCCCCATCTAAAATAAACCTCGGATAGTTTTTAATAGTATCCAAATCCCATATTTCATGGCGTTTAGAAAATGTGTTCTTTGAAAAATTCCACCCTTTTATTTTCCGGCAAAAGGTCTAACATAGGAAGGATTAAGTTTCCCTCACCACAAAACATGTCAACCCAGCGATAACCGTAAATCTCTCCCTCTATTTCCGGTAAAATAAACC
>CAYRSH010000015.1:14940-28319 GCA_964426895.1 uncultured bacterium | reverse complement strand
CCTTATAATACTATCCCCAAACGCGTCCGTAGCTCAGATGGATAGAGCGTCGGCCTCCGGAGCCGAAGGTCGCGGGTTCAAGTCCCGCCGGACGCGTTTATGGAAAGGCCTTGGTATAGCCATTATGAAAAAGGAGTTCCGAGAAGTATAGATTACCCGGAAAAGCCCCTTTGGGCGATTCTTAAAGACACCGCCGAAAACTATCCGGAAAACACCGCATTGTGGTTTGAGGGTTGGCAATGCACATATAAGGAATTATACGAGTATTCATTAAAGTTTGCAAACTTTTTACAATCCTTAGGGGTTCAAAAGGGGGATAAGGTGGCTATAATGCTTCCAAATGTGCCACATTACCCCATATCGTATTATGCTACATTAATGGTTGGTGGTGTTGTGGTTCAACTAAACCCCCTATACACACCTTCCGAATTGGAATTTTTATTGAACGATTCGGAATCAAAAGTCTTAATAACCCTTGACATCTTTTGGGATACCGTACAAAGGGTTATGGATAAGGTAAATGTGGGAAGGTATATAGTCGGTAAAATTCCGGATTTCTTACCTTTTATAAAGGGTTTGCTTTACCCGTTAGTTGCCAATCCAAAACCCAAGGCCGTTTCATTTGATGGCTTTAAATTTTTTAGGTTTTCGGAGTTTTTAAAACATCCCACGGAACCAAACTTTCCGGATATAAACCCAAAGGATGACCTTGCGGTTTTGCAATATACCGGTGGAACAACGGGAACACCCAAGGGGGTTATGCTAACGCACTTTAACATTTTGGCGAATACTTATCAATCCGTTTCCTGGTTTACACAATTGGAACCCGGAAACGAGGTAACATTGTGTATAATACCCTTCTTCCACAGTTATGGTATGACCGTTGCGTTAAACTTCTCCGTAAAAGTTGCCGCAAAAATGGTTTTAATGCCAAAATACCATACAAAAGATGCCTTAAAACTCATTCAAAAGCATAAGGTAACCCTACTTCCCGGAGTCCCTCAGATATACGCTACAATATCAAACCATCCGGAGGTTTCAAAGTATAATTTGAGGTCTATAAAGGCATGCATATCCGGGGCCGCACCCTTACCCTTAAAGGTTAAAGAGGATTTTGAAAGGCTAACGGGTGGGAAATTGGTGGAAGGTTATGGGCTTTCTGAGGCTTCGCCGGTAACCCATTGCAATCCGATTTATGGTTTAAACAAACCCGGGAGCATTGGATTGCCGTTTCCCGATACGGATGCAAAAATCGTTGATATAGAGGATGGTAAGAAGGAAATGTCCGTAGGAGAACCCGGAGAGTTGATAATTAAGGGACCTCAGGTTATGAAGGGTTATTGGAAAAGGCCGGATGAAACCGCACTCGTTCTAAGGGATGGTTGGCTTTACACCGGTGATATAGCGTATATGGATAACGACGGGTACTTTTACATAGTGGATAGGAAAAAGGAAATGATAATCGTAGGCGGGTTTAATGTTTATCCGAGGGAGGTTGAGGAAGTTTTAATGAAGCACCCGAAGGTTAGAGATGCAATAGTTGTAGGCATTGAGCACCCAATAAAGGGGGAAATTGTTAAGGCTTATGTGGTTTTGAAGGAGGGGATGAGCGCCTCTTCTGACGAATTAATAAACTTCTGCAAGGAACACTTGGCACCGTATAAGATACCTGCAGAAATAGAATTCCGTAAAGAACTCCCAAGAACGGTGGTGGGTAAGGCGTTGAGGAGGATTTTAAAAGAAGAAGAGGAAAAAAGGTTCAAGCCTTATAAGGATAAGTGAAGGTACTCGGCTTTATCCAGATAAGTATATGGGATTTGTTGGATGTTGCCATCATAACCGTTTTTATATACTTCGTATTAAGGGTTTTGAGTGGTACCAAAGTGATAGTATTAATGGCGGGTATAATCTTTCTGTTTCTCATCGGGCTTATTGCGAGGATTTTACAATTGCCATCCCTGTCCCTTCTCGTATCTGCCATACAAACATTTGGAATAGTTATATTAATCGTCATATTTCAACCGGAAATGAGAAGGTTTCTTATGGAAATGGGCTCATTACCCTTTGTAAAGTTTTTCATACCCGAGGAAAATGTTCCAATAGAGGAAATACTATCCGCCATTGAGGAAATCCTCAGGAGGAGGTTGGGGGCGTTAATAATCATTGAAAGGAGGCTATCTTTAAGAGATTTTGCCGAGGATACGGGAGTGATAGTAGACGGCAAGTTATCCGCCCCACTATTGGTTTCCATTTTTGACAAACGCTCCCCTTTACACGACGGTGCGGTTATCATAAAGAATGACAGGATAATAGCCTCCTCGGTAATGGTCCCTATGAGTGTAAGGTATAGGGGAGCAGGGGCAAGGCATAGGGCGGCTGCCGGCATTACGGAGGTATCCGATGCAATATCAATTGCGGTATCCGAGGAAAGGGGGACCATAACCTTATTCCACAAGGGTGAGGCGTATTACAATTTGACCCTTGAAAGGTTGAGAACATACCTTGAAAGGCTATTAAGATATGAGAGGATTTAACGAAATAATATTGGCCCTAATTATAGCCGTCATTGTTTGGATATACGCAAAACTCAACCAAACCTATTCATTCGTTTATAAAATACCCGTTGAATACAACATATTGGCGAAGGGATTAACCTTGTTAGAAGGTGTGGATAGCGTAATTGTGAATGTTTCGGGTAGGGGAATCAATCTATTAAAGTTTAAACTGCAAAAGCCCATATTGGAATATAGCCTTGACGGTTCAAGTTTGGAAGGTGTTTTGTATGTAGATACCTCGTATTTAAAACCCAAACAGGATGTTAGGATTATCCCCCTTTATCCAAGGATTATAAATTATAAACTTGACGAGATTTCAAGGAAAATTTTACCGGTAGCACCCACGATAAAGGGAAACCCAAAAATAGGGTATTTTTATCTCGGATGGGCCGTTAGCGAAAATGTTTTGGTTGAAGGACCTAAAACCATTTTGGAAAATCTGGATTCAATACCCACATATCCCATAGATATTACGGGAAAGACGAGGGATTTTGAGGTATATACAAAGGTTTTTACGGAGGGTTTGAATATAAAGGCAAAACCCGAGAGTGTAAAGGTTTCAATACTTATAGATTCCCTTATGACTAAGGAAGTACCAGTTGTTTTACCGGATACGATAATAACGGCCAAGATACAGGGCCCAAGCAGGATAGTTTCACCGATTAATTCTTTAAAGGGGAAGAGGTTAAAGGATTCCGTTTATGTTGAACTTCCGGAAAATGTGATACTTCTGGAATTACCTGTGCATTTTAAAGAGTAAGGGTAAGGACAAGAGGAGGAATAAAATGTTCGGTATTGAAGCCGCAACCCAAGGTTCTATCTTGCCGGTTTCACCCATAGCCCTTGCCGATTGAAGGGCACCCCAGTAAAAGAACGCTAAAAACATTGAAGAACCAAAGGCTAATGCCCTTCCTCCCCCTCTAACCCCGGTAAAAACCGCAAGGGGCAATCCTATAAGAAGTATTATAAAATTCATCAAAGGAAACAAAAACCTTATTGCCAATTCCGTCCTCTCTTCGGCATTTTCAAGTTTTGCCCTTTTAAGAAACTCTATCCTTTCAATCAATTCCGGCGTTGTCATTAGGGAATCACCCAAGGGTTTTAAAAACTGTGCCGGCGTTTCCTTAATTAAAGTATCAACCATTCGGGGTATGTTGATAACACTTTCATTATAACCTTTGAATTCCCTTATCTTTACCCCTTCAAGTTCCCATAATCCGTTCCTATAATCCGCCCTAACGGCATCTATCCTTTTCGTTATTCTTTTATCCGCACCAAACTGAAATATCGTTATGCCTTGGGCGTAGTTATCCTTTGAGTTTATATACTTGAAAAAGTACAACCTGTTCCCCTCACCAAAGAATAAAAGGTTGTTCGCAAATGTCCTACTCGGAACATCCTTCCTTTTCTCTATCTCCAAAGCCTTTATTTCAACCGCCCTTAGCCTTCCCCTCGGAACCAGCTCCCAATTGAGATATATCCCCATAAGCGTATTGACAATACCTACAAAAAATACGGGTATAAAAACCCTGATTATATCTATCCCCGACGCTTTTAAGGCCAATATTTCCATTCTCCTGTTCATCTCACCTATGGAGAAGAAACAGGCTAAGAGGGCGGCAATTGGCATAAGGAGGCTTAAAAGATAAGGAATTTGCCAAAGGTAATACTTAACTATGGATATGGGGCTTGGCTTGTGGTCTGCTATTTTATCTATCATTTCAAAGAAATTCACGACGATGTATATCATTATGACGCCTAAACACAAAACCACAAAAACCTTTACAAACTCCCAGAAGATATATCTGTCTATCTTCTTAATCAATCTCTCCCCTTTCCCTTCTCCTTTCCTTTGTGAGTTTATCCTTCACCTTTTTTATTTCACGGGAAAGTATGTCCTTCATCTCGTCAACAACGGACATTGGGTCTTTGTTTTTTACCTCCACCCTAAGGGTTCTACCCTTTAACTTCAACACCCCGACCCCTTTGTACAATCCCCTCTCCTCTTCAAGGTGTATGTCCAAATGTTGCGCAAGATCGGAAAATTTGTTCAAATCGTCCAACCTTTTATGGATATACTCCATAAGTACATCCGTGGTGGGGAAATTTTTAACATAGACATTTATCGGCAGTTTTTCGTTTTCTCCCCTCATAAGTAAAGTATTTTAAGGTTGTTTAAAATATGACCTTTTCATCCCCTTCCAACCTACCACAGACTATATTCATCAGGCGTAGGTGAGTACCCCAAATATGCTCCCTTACTATCGGCGTATTTCCACAATCGCCAAACTTTGACGAATATCCAAACGCGAAGTATTTACCGTCCGATGTTGTCGATACGGTGTTGAAGCCGAAAACCCAGTTTCTACCGTTTGGAGCATAACGAGAACTACACACCCATCAAAAGCCTCTTCAAGGGTGGCGACACCAACATATTCTCCCCTGTGATATACTTAATAATCTTGGGAAAACGAGGTACAACCCATTCGTAGTTTGACCTATACCCCCGATACGGATAACCTTTCATTTTCACCTCAACATATTCCCGAGTTTTCCCGTTAATAACCTGTGTATATCCAACCCTATGGCAAACGCGAACATCAGTATAATTAGAAAAATCCCAAACATCAATATCCAGAGCATAGCCCTTTCGGGTATTCTCCTTCCCGTTATACGGAGGTATATCTCATCAACTACCATAAAAAGGATATGACCCCCATCCAAACCCGGTATGGGCAAAAGGTTTAGTATTGCTAAGTTTATGGTGATCACTATAAGGATTGAAAGCCATACATCAAAGCCCGATGTGGCCGCTTCCGCCATCACCGCACCTATTGTCAAGGGTCCACCTATGCTCTCTTGGGGTTTTACCTCACCCGAAACCAACTTCTTTAAACTCTCGTATATTAAAAGGGAGAATTTCTTGGTTAGGAAAAGCGTTTTGTCCAAAACTTTGGATAAACTTGGCGGCCATTTTTTGTGGTAATAAACATATATTCCGAGTTTTCCCCCCTCGGCGCTTTCCTTTACGGGAAGTTTTATGCTTAGTCTCTTACCATCTCTATATACGACCAATGATACCGTATCCCCATTTTTTTTATCCTTCACATAATCAACGAGTTGTTGCCAAGAAAGTATAACAACGGTATCAACCTTTGCTATCCAGTCGTGTTTTTTTAGTTTCCCATAAGCGGGAAAACCCTTAACCGTTGAACCTACTATCGGGAGTATCCTCAACTCTACGCTATCGGAATAGTTTCCCTTAAGGGTTAAAACCTCTTTCTTTTCCCCTCTTAAAACCTCAACCCTTTTTTCCCTTTCCCCGCTTAAAAGACTTAATACCTCCTCCCCCGAATTCACAACCCTCCCGTTTATGGATAGTATTGAATCTCCCATTTGAAACAACGGCGTTTTTGATTTATAAACCCTTGTAGTATAAACGGATAACTCGCCGCTGTAAGCGGCTATTATAAACGCCAATATCGGGCCAAGTATAAAGGAGAAAAGGGGCCCTGCGAAAACCACCCACAACCTCGCCCATAAGGGCTTTTTGTAAAAGGTCTGCGGAATACCCGCGGGCCCCTCATCCTCAAACCTAACATAACCCCCAAGGGGCAATGCCGATATTCTAAAATCTATACCGTTTATATTTACACCCCAAACCCTACTCCCAAACCCAATAGAAAACACGGCGGGTTTTATGCCTACGGATAAGGCTGCCAAGAAATGCCCCAACTCATGCCAAACTATCAGCAAACCAAAACCTATAACTATCCCCAAAAACTCTATCATTTGGCCACACCCACAGCCCTTACTTCTCTTATAACAACCACCTTTATTTGCCCCGGATATTGCATTTCGTTTTCTATTGCCCTCGCTATATCCTCTGCCAAAGCGTAGGCTTCTAAATCGCTAACCTTTTCGGCGCTTACAATAACCCTAACCTCTCTACCGGCGTATAACGCGTACACCTTTTCAACGCCGGGAAACCTATACGCTATCCTTTCCAACTCTTGTAGCCTTTTTATGTACTGTTCCAAACTTTCCCTACGGGCACCGGGTCTTGCGCCGGATATGGCGTCGGCCGCTGCAACGATTGGTGCTATTATATATTGCGGTTCCACATCCCCGTGATGGGATGCTATTGCATTAACAACTGCATCCTTTTCGCCATATCTCTTTGCTATGTTTGCCCCAACGAGGGCGTGGGGTCCTTCTTCGTTTTCAACCACCTTTCCTATATCGTGTAATAATCCCGCTCTCTTTGCATCCTCAACGGATACCCCGAGTTCCGCCGCCATTATACCCGCCAACTTCGCCGTTTCTATGGAATGCGAGAGGAGGTTTTGCCCATAAGATGTTCTAAACTTCATCTTACCGACTAGATAAACCAAATCCGGATGCATATAGGATATTCCCAGTTCAACAAGGGTCTCTTCTCCAATCTGCCTTATATAGTTCTCAAACTCTTCATCAACCTTTTGTGCTATTTCCTCTATCCTTGCTGGGTGAATCCTCCCATCCTGTATAAGCCTTTCCAAAACCACCTTTGCCTTTTCCCTTCTAAGGGCGTCAAATGAGGAGAGAACAACTATTTCCGGGGTATCATCTACTATGAGTTCAACACCCGTTATAGCCTCAAAGGCCCTTATATTCCTACCTTCACGCCCTATAATCCTTCCCTTAATCTCCTCCGAAGGTAGTTCAACGATTGTTGTCGTAACTTCCGCCGTGCGGGATGCCGCACACCTTTGAATAGCCATTGCTATTATTTCCTTTGCCTGCTCTTCCGCCCTATGTTTTGCATCTTCTTTTATTTTCATCGCAATCTGGGCAGCTTCAAGTTTTGCCCTACTCTCAACCATCCGTAAGAGTTCCTGCCTGGCTTCCTCCACCGTCATCTTGGCGATTTCTTCAAGTTTTCTCATTATTTCTTCTTCCGCGTTCATAACCCTTTCTTCGCGCCTTTTTAACTGCATCTCCAAGTTGTAGATATCTTTTTCCCTCCTTCGTAGGTTTTCCTCCTTCTTCCGCAGCTTTTCTTGGATTTCATTTAATTCCCTTTCCAAAACCTTTAAGTCGTGTTTTTTCTTTGAGAGTTCCGATTGTATCCGCTTCTTTTCCTCTTCAATCCTTTCCTTTGCCTGTTTTAGATACTCTTCGGCCTTCTTCTTTGCCTTTTCCCTCTCCCTACTTAAAATCTCCTCCGCTTCCTTTTTTACCCTATTTATGGTCCTCCTACGGATTTCATTCGCGAACCAAAAACTAACTCCCAAAATTAAAATGCTAAAAACCGCAGAAATTACTAGTATCAGCACCGCATTCATACTTCACCTCCCTAGTTCATTTAGTTCCCTTAGATGCTTAACCTCCTCTATGGCGAGAAGTATAAGGATTTTTGCCAAAACCTCCGTAAAGTGGGTATGATTACCCGATTTTAAGGCTTTATCAGCCTTCTCCTTTATTATCCCCTCTATCTTATCCCTTAGTAAATCCAACTTATCCTTATCCCAATCCCTTACATTGTTTTTTGGCAATTTATCCAAATCTAAATACCTCTCTTCCTTTACCCTACCTATAGTCAGGGTTATTTTCAACCTTTTCATAACCCCCTCCTTCCAATTCTAAGGATACATATGTATAAGCCAAACTATACGCCAACTCTATTATTAACTGGTAAAGTATGTCATCCTGAATACCATCCAGGTTTTCCGCCCTTATTTCAAGTTGCCGCAAGTAACCCTCCAAATCCTTAGCCAAACTTTCATCAACATCCACATCGCACTCGTACTCCTTGTCCTTTATGCGGAGATTAACTTTCATCTTCTTCCACCATATGCTCCATGCGTTCTATTATTTCCAATATATCTGAAAGTTCTTTGCGTAAATCCAAGTTTTCCTTTTTAAGGCGCTCAACCTCATTTTTAAGTTTTCTGTTCTCTTCTTTACACTTTTCCAGCTTTTCCATAAGGTTGGAAACCCGCTTTTTTAATTCTCCGGGCTCCATATTCATGCCTTCCCCCTTATCTGATAGTTTTGTGTGATTACATTCTTAATCCTTTCAAATACCGCGTTAATCTCTTCTTCTTTAAGGGGTTTCTCAATCGGCCTGATATAGAACCGCAGTGTATAACTCGTCCAGCCTTCGGGTATGTGTGGGCCGGTGTAAATATCCACAACATCCCAACCCTCAACTTCGGGAATGTTGGATGTTAAACCATCAACGAGTTTTTTCAAAGAGATAAACCTATCGTGGGGTGATAAGAGTACGGATATATCCTTAAATGTCAGGGGGTAGTTTGATAAAACCCTATGGCTATATCCTTTCAACCTAATGGGTTTTATGTACCAAACGAAAACGCTTTTCTTAATTTCAAAATCCCTCGCCTTTTTGGGTCTAACGGCGCCCAGCGCGCCCACCTTCTCACCGTTTATGATTATATCCGCACTTGCCGATGGGTGTAAATAGGGATCCGAGGACTCCGCGGTAAAATCCGGATTTAGGCCGAGTTTTTCGCACAGGGTATCAAAAAAGCCTTTTACGGTCCTGTAATCCAAAGGTTCATATGCCCCTAAAACTAAATAAACCTCTTCTCCTTTATCCGGAGTGTATATCCTTGTTAGGGAAAACATCGGGACGGGGGGATTGCCGAGGCGTAGGTTATGGGAAAGAGGTTTTAATATATGGGGTATTGGGGATTTTGAAAGGTATTTAAAGGTTTCGTTAAAGTCGCTTATAACCTCGTATCCGTAATACTCCCCGACCTCTTTTTTGGAAAACAGTCCCAAAGGAACCGTATGATATGCTCCCCTTGAAACCATTAAGGAAACTATCTCGTCGTAAAATTTATCCCTTGGGCGGGGTGGAAGTGGCATAGATTCGGAGGGCGTTGAAGGTATTTTATCATATCCTACAAACCTACAAATCTCCTCTATAACATCCTCTTGAATTTTTATATCCGATCTGTAAGGTGGAGGGACAACCTTTATAAGGTTATTATCCGTTTGCAAAACCTCGTATTCCAAACCCCTTAAAACACCTTCAACATCAATGCCGATATTTCCAAGATATACGGATAATTTTCTGCGACTTAGCGATATTTCCGTACGATATTTCGCTTCACCCACCCTTATAATATCGGAATATTCGGCTCCACACCAGGACTTTAACAGGTTTGCGGCAAAAAGGGAACCTAATTCCACCATATAGGGACTTTGCCCCTTTTCAAATCTAATAGAGGATTCCGTAAAGACATTCAACGAGGTTTCCGCTTTCCTTATGTATTCCGGGAGAAAGTGGGCGCTTTCAAGAAGAACTTCAACCGTATCCCCATATGTTCCGCTATCGATGCCGCCTATTACCCCCCCTACGGCCAAAACCTTTTCCTCATCCGCTATACACACGATACCCTTGGGAAGGGTATATTCCCTACCCGTTAAATCCACAAACCTTTCCCCACCGACCGATTCCACAACCTTTATACTCCCCTTCACCCTTTTTCTATCAAACGCGTGCAAAGGCTGTCCAACAATATAAGCGCTCCAATTCGTCGCATCCACCGGGGGATTTATCGCGTTGAATCCTACTAAGTTTAACTTTCTCCTTATATTCATAGGGGTTTCCCCTTTATTAACTGGGAATATCAATCGCAATGTGTAAAGGTCGCACCCTTCCGTTAAGGTATCAAGGGGGAAATCAAAGTTCAAAGTGGGGGAGTTTTCAAGGTTTAGACCTTTAAACCTCACACCGAGAAAAAGGGATATTTCCTTGGATATCCACAATACCCCGAGGAGGTCGGGCCTGTTTGGGGTTATGTAAAGGTTAAATAGGACATCCCCTATTAGGAACTCCTCTTTAAACTCCTCTTCGTTTAAAACCCTCGCCAATCTCTCGCTTTTTTCGGTTAAACCGAGTTCTCCTTCGGATAAGAACATACCTACGGAAACCCTATCTCCAAACCTTTTCGGGGGTACATTAGCCCATAGTAGAACCTCTCCCACCTTTACATCGTCTGTTGTGGCCACCTCTATCACTTCCCCGTTTACCTTTACCTTAACCCAATTCAGTTTGTTATCCCTTTCAACCCCCAACACCCTTGCGGGATGTATCCCGTCGAAACCCTCCCCTATCCTTTTTGTATCTTCCACTTCAACGCCCATCTTCTCGAACGCATCCAAAACATCGTTTAAACCCAACTTCTCATCAAGAAATGTGTTTATATCGGAAAGGAGCACTTTCAAAGCGAAGGGATTATAAGGTTGAAAGGGTTATGGCCAGCCTATCCTTTTAGTAAATTCTCAATTATAGGTAGTAAATAGGTTTTAAGGGCTGGGGTTGTTGTTATGATTCCCCTTTTCCTGATTATAAAACCCTTTAAAATCAGGTTTCTAGCGGCCTCTTTCAAATCCCCCTTCAATTCCGAAAACTTATATTTCCCCTCCAAAGCCATAAATAGTACCAACTTATCCTTATCGGATAAATCCGAATGCAGTATGGCTTTTTTTATAATACCCTTAGAGATTTTTCCGGTTTTTTCAACCTTGGAATTGGCATTTTTTAGAAATCTCCTAACCGCAAAATAAAAGGATTTCACAGGGTCCTTTACCGGATGATAGTTTTTCCTAACCACATTTTTTTCGGAAACCAATTTATGACAAACGAATAACAGGTTTAAGTTTTCCCTTTTCATTTTGTGGATCGCATAAAGTATATCGTCCAAACTGTAAAAATAAGGGTTTCTACTTCTTCTCCTCATACTACCAAAGCGACTCCTAAGCAACCTTAATAGCCTGTGTCTCTTTATACCCAGTTCCTTGGCCTTTTTTTCGAGATATTTCCCCTTTTCACCTTTCTTTTTACCAACATATTCCTCGTATATTTTGCTAAGGGTTTTATCATCTATTTTAATCGCCGATGTATTTTGCCGCATACTTTGAAGTCTCCCAAACCTTTACGGAAACCACATTATAACCCTTTTCCTTTAACCTCTCATAAATATACCTCGCCACATTCTCCGCGCTCGGAGGATAAGGTAAAACCTCGTTCAGGTATGTATGATCCAAACCGAGGGATTCCAATTCCCTTTTTATTATCCCAAAGTCTATGCTAACCCCACTTTTATCAAGTTTATCAACCTCAACCTCTACTTCCGCTACCCACCTATGCCCGTGTAAATTCCTGCAAGGGCCCTCAAAATCCGGTAGGTTATGCGCCGCATCAAATTCGTATTTAACCGTGAGTATCCACTTACTCATTTTTTCGTAAATAAATCGTCCGTATTTTTGGCTTTTGAAAGGACGGCATAAGCCTTTTGGAATACGGGGTCATAGTTTAGGAAGATTATATACCTTCCCATCTCGCCAAAATACTGGTATGCTATTTCCATTAATAGAACCCTCTTAAAATCCTCTTTGGCCTCATCAAACACGCACTCGTTGAAATCCAAACCAGCAGAGTGTAAAGCCTTTTCAAAACTCTTTAAGTCCGCCTCCGTAAGGCTTAAGTCGTAAGGGGATTTGGGTTTTTTATGTGTAGTTGTGTATTTTGTGGCCCATTCGGATATTACCCCTTTTGCCTCCGCCTTTTGCACCAAACTATGAAGTGGTTTTGGCTCAACAGCTATATCCGGGGCTATTCCTCCACCCCCCTTTATAGGCCTTTTAAGCCTTTTTGTAAAATATGTCCCCGTATCCCTTTCGAGGGAACCGAGTTTCCCCTTGTGAATGGATCTGCCGGAGGGGGTAAAATAACGGGCTATTGTTATTCTTAAAGCGTAATCGTAGGGTAAGGGTAAAACCCTCTGAACGGATCCTTTACCGAATGTTGTGTCGCCTATGATTAATCCCCTATCCCAATCTTGTATAGCACCCGCCACTATTTCGGACGCGCTCGCGGAACCGTCATCAACCAAAACAACAACGGGTATATCCTCCGGAACTATGCTATGACCCTGACTGAAAAATTTCTCCTTTGAATCGGGCGTTTTCCCATCGGTATATACTATCAACTTTCCATCACCTAAGAAAAATCCCCCTATTTCAAATGCTTCCCTCAAATATCCCCCGGGATTGCCCCTGAGGTCAAGTACAACCTTTTTTGCCCCTTTACCCAGCAGTTCTTCCAACGCCTCCTTTACCCTATCGCTCGCATCCTCTTGAAAGGAGTTTAGTTTGATATAACCCACCTCATCCCTGACTATTCCATAAAATGGGACGGCTTTCAAAACTATTCTATCCCTTACAATTACGAAGGACAGTGTATCGTTTATGGCCGGTCTATAAACCGTAACCTTTACCTTTGTCCCCTTAGGACCCCTCAACCTGTTGGATACCTCCTCCACATCAAGGCCCAAGGCGGAAGAATCGTTTATCCTTAGTATCCTATCACCAGGCTTTAATCCCGCCTTCCAAGCGGGTGTTCCTTCAAACGGCGCTATTACGACGACATATCCCTCCCTCTGCCCTATCTGCATTCCAACACCCTCATAACTACCCTCCGTGCTTTCGTAAAGCCTTTTCTTCTCTTCCGGGGTTAAAAAGGCGGAATGCGGGTCAAGGGATGATACCATACCTTTAATGGCATTTTCCAAGAGTTTGGATTTGTCCTCATCAACAACATAGTATTTCGTTATGTAGTTTATAACCTGTATCATGAGGTCTGCCATTTGGGAAAAGGATAACTCGGGTTTTTTCTCCTGGGCAAAACCCTTTAAAGCATAACCAAAGGTTATACCCAGGATAAATACGCTACTAAAAGCAAAAATCCTCAATATCCTCTGCATATGAAACGGGGATTTTATGGTTGAAGAGTTTTCCCCTGAATTT
>CAYRSH010000015.1:1387-14840 GCA_964426895.1 uncultured bacterium | reverse complement strand
CGGAAAACTGTCCGTATGAATTGGTATCAAGCGAACTATACAATACCCTACAATCCGTATAGTACTTAATATTAAAACCGCTGCTGTAATCACCCCTTGCCGCTTGATAATTCGTATTATACAGGTTGCCTCCGGCTTTATTCCAAATCATATAAGCCGAATCAAACCCCTGTGCGTACATAAACCCACCCCAACCCACAAAAATGATTAAAAAATTCCTCATAATGCTTTTATTATAAAACCGAAAAATTTATCGGTTTTTATTTTGCGGGTCTGTATAGGCGTATAGGGGATTTCCTTAGGTTTAAAACGCCCCTTTAACCTCGCCACCGGTTAAAAATTTCCCAACTTTAAAATATTTCGCCCTAATGAACATCCAAATTGAGAATATAAGCAAAATGTTCGGTGATTTCGTCGCTTTAAGGGATATAAACCTTGAAATAAAAAGCGGGGAATTTATCGTCATTTTAGGACCTTCGGGATGCGGTAAAACCACATTGTTAAGAATTATAGCGGGACTTGAAAGGCCAACTTCGGGGAGGATATACTTTAACGGTAAGGATATAACCGATTTACCCCCATCAAAGAGGGATATAGGGATGGTCTTTCAAAACTACGCCTTATACCCCCATATGACCGTTTTTGATAACTTGGCCTTCCCCTTAAAGATGAGGGGTGTTAATAAGGATGAGATAAAACGCAGGGTTGAACGGGTGGCGGAAAAGTTAAGGATACATGAGCATTTGTATAAGAAACCCAAGCAATTGTCGGGTGGTCAGAGGCAGAGGGTTGCCCTCGGTAGGGCGATTATAAAAGAACCAAAGGTTTTTCTCTTTGATGAACCCCTATCAAACCTTGATGCAAATTTGAGGACGGAGATGAGGGCGGAAATAGGAAGGCTTCACAGGGAATTGAAAACAACGAGTGTATATGTCACACACGATCAGGTTGAGGCTATGAGCCTTGCAAACAGAATAGTGGTTATGAATAAAGGGGAAATAGTTCAGGTGGGAACACCTTTGGAAATATACGAAAATCCTAAGAATGTTTTTGTGGCGAAGTTCATAGGTTCTCCACCTATGAATGTAATTGAAGGTGAGTTTTTTGATGGCGGTTTTTTAACGGATAGATTGGAAATCAAAGGGGATTTTGGTTATAAGGGCAAGGGGTATTTGGGCTTTAGACCCGAGGATTTGGAAATAAGCGATACGGGTGAAATTATTGGTAAGGTTGAACACAGGGAGATTTTTGGGGATGAAAGTATAGTGTATATTTCCACGGGGGGAAGAGTTATAGCGGTAAAGCATTCGGATACTCCTCCCGAAGTGGGAAAGGAAGTCGGGGTAAGTATAAAAAGGTTTTACATTTTCAACGAAAAGGGGGAGAGTTTAAAAACCGTAGGTGTATGAAGCAGTTCTTATTCCCCCACTTAAACCCGACCAACCCTCAATATAAGTATCCTTTGAAAGTTTAACATAAGAGGGCAAAACCGCTACGGACCTTGTAATATAGGGCACCAACGACATACCAAGGCGCACCAAGGTGGTATCCTTTATTTTATAGAATGCTATGAGTTTCTCAAATGGCCCCTTCAAAACATCCAAGGAATTGTTTTCAATCTTTGAGAACAAAACTTTAATCGTTGTTGGGAGTTTTGGTTCCGAACCGACGATTACCACATTGTATTTTGAGAAAATCTCCTCGCTTGCCAACGTGTCGGGTAATATCATGGCAAAACCGTTTGCATACATCCACCACATGTTTGCCATATAAACCGAAAAGTTTTTAGTCCAACCTTCGGATGATGAATAAACTATAACAAAGGGGGACATAAAGGCCTGCCTTATGAGTAAAGGCCTTGAATAAACATACTTTTTAAAAACCCTCCAACCCTTGTTGGTTTTAACGAGGGCTTCTCCGTTGTAATCCCTAATAACATCCCCATCTATGATTACGGTTCCTTTGAATTCGGTAAGAACTAAGGACTTTATGTTTTCGGTTTTTATAGTAGCCTTGTTCTTTTCATACTCTATGGTAAACTTTGCCTTTTCAAAAGGTTTTACACTTTCTAAAATCCTTATTCCATATGCGGAATCGCTAACATCAAGGGAAAATGTGGAAAAAACCTTTTCCTTTCTATTAACCTTTAAGGAAAACAGGGATTTCCAAGCATCCGGGTAATCCAACACCCCATCCCACCAATGCTTTTTGCCGGGAACCTCAATGTATTTGAATACAACCCCAAATCTGCTGAGTATATCCGCCATTAATCTGCTCTGAAATGGTGGAACATTATCGTCATCACCCCCATGAAGTATTACTATCGGTAGGTTTAAGAGGTTTTCAACGAGTTTATAAGGTTCGGATTGCTGGAAAATCCTTTCCCTTAAATGTGTAAATTCGCTTTCGGGGAATAGCTTTGACCTCTGTAAATGCGTAGATATGTATAACTTTACGGATGTCCAACCCGCCATAGGCAGACAGCCACTCCACATTGAAGGGTAAGATGTACATAAATGCCATACCCCATGCCCCCCCATAGAATGCCCCGTTAGGTATATCTTTTTCCCGTTTATGTTAAAGGACTTCAAGGCTTCCGATAAAACTTCCAAAGCATCTACCCTTCCCCAATCCTCCCAATCAAAACCGAACCTCCTTCTATTTGTAGGACATACAACAAAAGCCCAATCCTTGGGTTTATAGGATTTGCACTGATCTACCGCCTCAACACCCGCCCCGTGAAGGGATAATATAAGGGCATAACTCCTAAACCTGTTGTACCTTACCGGATACCTTACCGCAAAATATTGAACGGAGGAATCCGTTGATGACACGAAAGTCCTCCTTATAACATCGTTCTCGTTTTTCACATCAAAGGGTATATTGTAAGTTTTATCCATGAAATTTATGGGTACAAAGACCTTTCCAATTTTCTTGGGGGCTTTAAAGGAAATCATAACGGGAACCTTTAAAACCTGAAAGGCTTCTATGTAATACTTCCCGTTGTTCAGTGTTATCCATACCCCCTTCGGCGTTGGATTTACAACCGGAACACCTATATAACCAACATAACTTTCCCCAACCATGAAATCCGGTTTTGTTATATCCTCTTCAAGAATATACGGTTTATTAGGGGCTTTTTTTATTTCAAACTTAACCGTTTTTGAACCCCCAAGTGTTACAACTGCCATAAAGACTTCGTTTTCCCTATTTAAGGGAACCGGTACAAAGTACCCATCATCATAAATATCCATAATATAACGGTTTCCGTTTATTTCCGCCCAGAATACATTTGAAAACCTTAGGAGATAAACCCCTTCACTGTCAACCCTTATTTTCCCCTTTACATAATAAACCATCACCGTCGCCGCAACCCCTTGATATTCCACCAATTTTTTCAATTCGTTCGTGTCATATTCAAATGTGAAGGTATTTTCCTTAACTTTTAAAGGTTTCCACTTTATAGGTTCTCCTGAGTACACGGAATAGTATTCCTCTGATGGTGGATACAGAAAATTAACCATAGGTTCCCTAACACCCGCTAAGAACGGCCCTATGAAAAACAAGTTATGCAACATCAGAAATAAACCCTTGGCATTAAGTATTCCTTTATGTTAAACACCTCCTCGCCTTCCAAAAGCCTTTGTAAAAACCTCCTTTTCTCCCTTTTCTCAATAAACTTTATCTTCTTAATCTTGGCCTCTTTTTTAAGGATTTCAAGGGCGTCATATCTTGTGCCTAAGGTATCAACAAGGCCCCATTTTAAAGCCTCGGGGGCCGTTAAAACCCTTCCGTCCGCTATTGGTAATAAATCCTCGGGTTTCTTTCCCCTACTCTTGGCAACCCTTTCAAGGAACACCTTCCATATATCCTTTGACAACTCCGTTAATATTATACTATCCTTTTCCGTCCTTTTCCTAAAAGGTTGTGTTAAATCCTTGTTCTCACCGGACTTGTATATATCCCATTTTATTCCGAGTTTGTTGGAGAGATCCACTATGTCGGGTAATATAATTATTGCCCCTATGGAACCCGTTAAAGCGGTGGGGTTTGCAACTATCTTATCCGCAGCCGATGCTATATAATAACCCCCGGATGCCCCGATGGAATGTATGTATGCTATCACCTTTTTGCCCTTTTTCTTCGCATATTGTAATGCCTGATACATCTCCTCGCTTGAAGCCGCACTACCTCCGGGGCTGTTTATATCAACGAATACGGCCTTAATCCTGTTCCTCTTATCCTTTTCAAGGTTTTCATAAACCCATTGGGCGAGTTCGGGGATTTTTTCGTCGTCTATGTTTGTATGGATTTTTACATATAACACATTGCCAAAGGAAAAGTTTATGGCCACTATCCTTACGAATATGAATATCAGAACCGCAAGGACAACCATAAAAACGACAAAAAGTATCCATATATCCCTATCCTTCATTGGTGGATATTATAAAGGGGGGATTTTTATTATAAGCCGACAATTGTTTAAATTCAAGAGGGCAATTTCCCTTAATTTTCCTTAACCCCTTGAAGTGGGATAAAGGAGGTTTTAACATTTTTGGTGATGATGGGAATAGCAATACTTCTGGCGCAGGCAAAGGATATAGTAGGGAGAACCGCCCCTTTTAACGGGTGGTCTCCTGAAAGGGAGAAGGTTGCAATGGAGTGGTCTTCAAGGGACGCGGGTGCAATATTGGACTCCCTACTTTCCGTCTGGGATTTCCTTAAATCTTCCGGATATTACGACCCCGTTCTTGATAGGAAAATAAGCCTTATGCGCGATAGGTTCTTGGCCAAGGGTAATATATGGGACTTAATACTAATTGCGTCTTTCTTGGAGGATGCCCAAAGGCTGATGAAAGTTAAGGTTTCCCCTTCACCCAATGCGATTGTAAAAATATCCCCACCCCTAAAAACCGTTAATGGAAATTACTCTTTAAACGATGGGAATAAATGGGCATCTTTCCCATTATCAAACTCGGCGGTTATGGAAAGAAAACCTACGATTGTACAGGTGGGCGAGGCGGATACCCTATTTGCCGCGTTGGAGGTTGAAAATTGCAGTGCTGTTTGCCCCGTATCACATTCCAATTCCTGTATCCTTGTAAAATATTCATACGATCAGGGTGCTTCTTGGAACCCAGCATTTTGCATAGAAAGTCCATTGGGAAATGTCAAAAGTCCGGGCATAACATCCGACAATTTTAGAAGGGTTATAGGGGTTGTGTATTCCTTTGAAAAATCCCCTACGGATAACGATATAGGCCTTTATATGTTCCACGCGGGTGATTTTACAAAAAACCGATCCGTATGGGTGGATACGACATCCACAAACACCATATCCCCCTCCGCGAAATTTACCACGAATCTCGGTGAGCCTTCATGTGAAGGACAATGGATAGGGGATTGCCCTTGCACATCCAACGATAATAAACTGTTTATTGCGGTTAGCAAAGTGAATTCCTCGGGTGATGCAAGTGGGATAAGGGTTTATAGGGGTGATGTGTGCGCATCCAACATAAATGTCGTTTATGAAGGTCTGAGCAGGAAAGGTTCGGCATATACTGGGGATAATCAGCCCTTTGTTGCGGTTGGAAATTATCCTCCAACTTCATCATCCGTTTGCCCAACATCCGGCGGTGGGGAAAACGCCATACATATCGTATATACTTGGCAAAATTCCTCAACGGAACACAGGATTGAGCATCTATATACAGACCCATCAAACGGTTGGGGAAGCACATGGATAAGTACTACGGTATTCTCTGGGTTGTTTTACCCCATAAGCCAGCCTACAATATCGGTTGCGAGGACCACGGATACATCAAACATGCCCCATTTAATAACATTTGAGATTAGGTATTCCCCTTCGGACGCGGATATATACTTTGTTTATAGGGGTTCTTTATCGGGTTCTTGGTCGGTTGGCAACATAGAGAAGAGTTTCCTTGACAGTAGGACACCCATTGTTATAAGCGATGCGGAAAACTTAGCCTGTCCTAATATAAAAACATCCGTGGCGGAGAATTTCCATATAGTCTTTTATCATAAATGCGATGTCGGTAATTGGTTGTGTTCCGCATCCTCATATAACTCAACTTTTAGACCGGTTGCAATAAGGAATCCTTGGAATTCCCCGGGCGTTTGGCAGCAAGAATACTGCAACGGTAATGCGGATTATACGATTATACCACCTCCCCCGGCTTTTGAAAACGGAGGTTATTGGCAGGATTGGGGGAATATATATCCCGCGGTTTATAGGAGGTCGTCTTCATCCACCACACCTTGGTGGCTTGGCGTCTTGTGGGTTTATAACGACTCTACCACATCCCTTGACGCATACTGGACGGTTTCGGATTGTGCCCTCGGTGGTGATGATGAACTATCAACATATGAAAGTTTTGAAAAGGGTTCGGATAAACCCGTTTATTACTCCGTTGATGGTAGGAGGGTTTCAAGCAATAAAAGGGGTATATTGTTCGTTAAGGAAGGCAACAAGGTTAGGAAGGTTTTAAGGAGGTAAAAGTTTGTTGCTGGCATTGAATTCGTGCTTAACATCAACTTTCAAGTTTTCCAAGGTGTAAATCCCGTAAGATTTAGGGAGCTCATAAGCCAACAGTATATGAAAGGCATCTTTCGTTATCTTGGGGTTTAAGTTATTCGGGATAACCAGCGGATTTTTGATTTCCCGACTTAGTCTTGGGTCTTTCCGCTTTAAGTCCAAGGCTCTTTAATGCTTCAAGGACAAAAACCTCTATACGGTTTCCGGCTTCGTTAGGTCTTGATGTGTATATATGCCCTTTTGTTTTGCATTGTTTCCCGTTATTTTTGCCGTTTTTTTAAGAGTTCCAAAAGTTGCCCGTTTTTTGCGTCCGTTTTATCAAATTCCAAAACCTTACAGCCGGTTAAAGATTTTATCACGATTTTATAAGGAATACCCCGCAAAGGCTCTAAGAACTTGGCCAAAGTTTCCTCTTTTAAATATCAAAATGTTTTCCCTTTGCATAACATTGTATAGGCCGAAAATGATCTTTTTTATGTTTTTGAACAATACAAAACCCAAACTCTGGGCGTAATCCACTATGAACTCAACCGTCTTTATTTCCTCACCGTTATATGTGGCGTTTCCTATTTTACCCTTACCCCTAACCCCTATTACCTTCTCCCTAAATTCCGAAAGGTCATATCCTAAGGATTTTAAAGCGTGGGCATCGTTTGAAACATAATCCAAGGCTATTGAATAAGGCGGGGAAGTGATTATTCCATCAACACTTTCTTCCGGTAAGGGTAAATTCCTCGCATCCCCAATTCTTATATCAACCTTTCCAAGATTGAGATTTAACTCCCTTACAACATCCCCATAATCCTTAACGGATAAAATCATCTTTTCAAGGTTGCTAACAAAAGATTTCGTGAAGTCTTTTTTTCTCCTAACCTTATCGCTTATGGATACCAACTTTGCCATAAGATAGAAGTTTCTCACCTTTTCGTTGGATATGTCGTTTAAAACCACATCAATATCGCCTTCGTTGAATTTAAACAGGTTTCCTTTTATTATTTCGTCCAAAACCAACACAGTTTATGCCCAAGAGTTGGGCCTCTAAGGCCGTGGTTCCGCTGCCTATGAAAGGGTCTAAAACGGTATCCCCCTCTTTAATGTTAATGATATTCAATAATGCCCTTATCATCTGGGCGTGGAATTTCCCCTTATATGGATATATCCAATGGGTTATGTCCGATCTTTGCGGATTATGTGGTAATAATTCGTATAATCTCCGTCAACGGTTTTAAAGTACGCCAATCTCCTTTTTAGCAGGTTTATATCGTAATTTCCATTTAACACTTCAAAAACCCTTAAACCGTTTTTAATCCTAAAATCTACGCTAAATGCCAAAAGTTCAAGTTGCGCCAATGCCAGTTCGTATATAAATTGCGTATTATCAATGTTGTTTGTTCTTACACAAAACAAGGTTTATCGGAAGTAGAATATCCAGTTTATGTATTTCCTCGTATCAATTATAAACGCCGATGTGATAACATTCGGGGAGTTAATACCGAAAAACACCCCTTGGGTTTTAACGATTAACATATCCCTTAATTCTTCATCCTCGCCTGCAAATTATGTAAAACTCGTTTTCCCATCTGGGTATAATTTTAATACGGTTGCACCCGATGGTGCGTTTGTAGGTTCAAGTATTACCGTATCCCCTCCAAACATTGAAATTTCGGGCTTTACAATGAACCCCGGGGGTGAAGGTGGGATTTCAATACGGGATTTCTCAACTAATAACCAAGAGAAACTGGATTCTTTTCTGCTAATACTCGCAAATTCAACGGATACAACGAGATTATGGGTAAAATTTATGGTTATAAGGGAGGACACAACCGTTCCCCTCCTGTTTTTCCACAAATCCTTGGCGGAAAAGCCCTTCCTTTTGGGTAAAAGCGTAAATGTAAGGGGTATTGTCAGCGCGGTAATAGGTTCAAAAACATATATTCAGGATACCATAAGGGATACCCTGAGCGGAATCGTTATTTATGGAAGTGTTGGGGCTTATCCCGGAGAATACATAAAGGTTTCGGGAACATTCTCCCCTTATAGGGGTCTTGAAGAGATAGTAAATCCCGTTTTAAAGGGTAGGGAGTATGTTGGTGTGCCCTCTCCTTATATAGTTGATAGGCTTACATACGCGAGGGAGTTGAGGTCGGGTGTTTTGATAAGGATTGACAGCGTAAGGATACCGGATACATTAACATATATTCCCCCATCAACAAACATCCCAATAACCGATAAATACGGAAACAACGGAAACCTTTACATAGACCGATACACATACATTGACGGCTTTATCCCGCCGGATACGATATTTGACCTAATAGGCGTCGTTGATGAGGACAGTTCGTCTTCCGGAAACATTTACAGGATTATACCGAGAACCACATCCGATATAATCTTTTACTCGTCCGTTTATGTTGATAGGTTAATCCCATTCTTTGGTAAAAGGAACACGCCACAGGATTGGAAGGTTTTACTTTATTCAATAAATACAACGGCAAAATTGAGGGTTTGTTCGGATGGTTTAAACGCCTCTGAAGTCGAGGGTATGAAACTCGGAAACAGGTCGCCGGATAGTGTATTTTCACTTGTGGATACGGTTTGTGCCCAGTTCTGGGGCATAAGTTTAACATTTGATACCTTAAAGTTTTCAACGAAACCTAAAAATATGGATTCCGTTATGCTTTATATATTCTCAGCCCCCGATACCCTTAGGAATTTCAAGAGGTCAATATACACACCGAGGTTATACTTTACAACACCTATAAGCGAGATACAGGCGAGAAATCCCGGGGAGTATTCTTCAAAGTTGGAAGGACAAACGGTTTTAACGGCGGGTGTTGTTATGGCCGAACCTTCAAACTTCTCAACATCAAACACATCAACATATATATACGACGGCACGGGTGGGGTTAATATTTATTCATCATCGTTTTTGGGTTTAAAGAGGGGTAATGTTGTCCTCGTTAAGGGAACGGTTAGCGAGTATAACGGATTAACGGAAGTTATTTTCACGAGTTTAAGAATAATAGGCGAAGATACCCTACCCAAACCTTTAAAACTTTTACCCGGACAACCTTTAAACGAGGATTTGGAAGGTTCCCTCGTAAGGGTTGATACGGTCGTGGTCTCATCCTTACCGTCGTATGCGGGCATAGGTAAGTCCTTTACCGTTCAAAACGGTTCTGCACCCATAACGGTTTATGTTTATCCGAATACCGGTATAGACCTTTCAAGGATTGAACCCGGAAAATTTATTTCAATAGTTGGGATAGTTGGACAATATTCAACAACACCCCCTTATAACACGGGATACCAACTCATCCCGAGGAATACCGCCGATGTGAAGGTTCTCGGTGAAAACCTATATTCTCAAAACCTCAGCGTTGTTGTAAAGAAAAATGTGTTTATACCATCAAAAGGTGAGGTTTCACTGATAGAGGTTAAGGGTCCTCAGGGGGTTTATGAGGTAAAAATATACGACGATATGGGCAGGTTGGTTAAAACCATAGCAGAGGGGAATTATTCAGGAGGTTTATTCACTTGGGATGGCAAAAACCCCTATGGTAGGGTTATGCCCTCGGGGGTTTATGTCCTATATGTTAGCGTTAGGACGGGTGAAAGGACTTTAAAAAAGGTTAAGCCGATAGTGATAGGTGCGAAATGAAGGTTGGGATATTTTCCGATACACACTTGGGAAATACGATGTATAAAAACAACAACATACCAGAGGGTGATAGGGATTACGGTAGGAAGGATGATTATAGGGATACCTTTGAAGAGGCCGTTGAAATCTTTTTAAAGGAAAAACCGGATTATGTTTTCCACGCGGGTGATCTGTTAGAGGCAAGGGCGGAAGGGGAGATATATAACGAAAGCATAAAAGTGGCAATTAACGGTTTAAGCAAACTTTTGAAAGCCGGCATAAATGTGGTTTTAATAGAGGGGAATCACGACTTTGTAAAATCTCACAGTGTGGAAAACAGGGCTTTTTCAATAATTGAAACCGCATTAAACGATTTTGTGGGGAAAAGCCTCTTTATAGTTCGTGCAAATTCTTATGGTATTATACAAACACCCCTTGTTCCAATAGTGGCATTCGGATACTTTTATGAGGATGACCCCTCAATATTAAAATCCAAGTTGGAGGAATCTTCAAAAAAGATAGAAAACAAACCCGCATTTCTAATACTCCACCAAAGCGTTGGGGAGGATATACCGTATTATTCCTTAAAATACTCCGACATACCCCAAAACTTTCGGGTTATCATAAACGGGCATATACACAAACCACTGATAAAAGTTTTGACCGATAGTAGGCTTTTTATAAATGTTGGTTCTACGGAATACGAAAACATTTCCGAATCGGTTGATTATAGGGAGTTTTTGCTGTACGATGGTGACGAGTTTTTGAGATTTGTTTTGAAAGGGGTATATATTTTAGAAAATGGGCGATTATTTGTTGAGGAAAGGGGAATCACCGATGAAGGCATTATACCGAAGGAATACATAAAAAACGAATCCTTTATACCTTTAAGGAAATGTCGCCCTTTTATGAGGTTTGATTGTGAGGATTGGAAAACCTTGGAGATGGCATTGGAAAAGATAAGGGATTACGGTTTAAAACCGCCGTATTTACGGGTTGAACTCGGTTCGGAAAACAGAAGGGAAATTGAAGAAAAACTTACGAGGCTTTCGGATAAGGGTTATATTTACAGGTATTTTATAAAAACCAAGGGTGCTTTAATTGATGATAAGGGTAATATCCAAATCCAAAGGGAGGGTATAGAGTTTGAAGATATGGAACCTTTAAAACCCTATGCCAACCTTATAAGATCACTTAGGGGTTTGGATGAAGAAGGCATAAAGGAAAGGTTAAGGGAATACTTTAAACTGGGGGAATAGCCACTTGATAAACATTACAACCTTATAATACCCGTTTAACGGGGCGGTAGCTCAGATGGGAGAGCGCCTGAATGGCATTCAGGAGGTCGGGGGTTCGAGTCCCCTCCGCTCCACTTTTTTGTTTGATAGATGAACAACTGGGCGAAAATCATAATTGGCGATAGCCGTAAAATGGTGGAAGTGGAAGACGAAAGTGTTGATCTTATCATAACATCCCCCCCTTATTGGCATATTAAAGATTACGGGGTTGAGGGGCAAATAGGATACGGTCAAACCTTATATGAATACTTGAAAGACTTATACAGGGTTTGGAAGGAAAGTTTTAGGGTTTTAAAACCGGGAAGGAGGTTATGCATAAACATAGGCGATCAATTTACAAGGTCGTTTGTTTACGGAAAGTACAAGGTTATACCCCTACACGCGGAAATTATTGCACAATGCGAAGGTATAGGGTTTGATTATATGGGTTCAATAATTTGGCAGAAGAAAACCACGATGAATACAACGGGTGGAGCAAATGTTATGGGTTCTTATCCATACCCACCCAACGGCATGGTTGAAATTGACTACGAATACATTCTAATATTTAAAAAACCCGGAAAGGCTGGAAAAGTTCCAAAGGAAATAAAGGAAAAGTCCAAACTAACAAAGGAAGAATGGAAGAAGTATTTCTATGGACATTGGAATTTTGGCGGCGTAAGGCAGATAGAACACGAGGCGATGTTTCCGGAGGAATTGCCAAAAAGACTTATAAAAATGTATTCTTTTGTTGGCGACACCGTCCTTGACCCTTTCCTTGGAAGTGGAACTACTGTAAAAGTGGCTTTAAATCTGAATAGAAATGCAATAGGTTATGAGATAAACGAAAAATTCTTGAATGTAATAAAAGAAAAACTCGGATTAAAGTGGGATTTGATAAAATCCAGTGGGAGTATTCGGATAATAAGGCGGAAAAAACCGGTAGAGATTGATAATGTTGATTATGTCCCGAGGATTAAAGATGCTAAACCCAAAATAGACCCTGCAAAATTCAATTTCAAGAACTATGGGCTTTACAAGGTTGTTGAAATTTTAGATGAACACACTATTAAATTGAATACGGGCTTGATAGTTAAACTTTTAGGGGTAAAAGTTGTTAAAAAAGATGAAGCGATGAACTATTTGAAAAATCGCGTTTTGAAGAGAGAGGTTTATATTCGTTTTGATAATGGTGCGGTCTTAGAAGGGAATACCATAAAGGCCTATGTATATTTAAAAAACAGGATTTTTGTGAATGCCTACTTAATTAAATCCGGAATGGCAAAGGCGGATAGAACAACGGAATATAAATATAAAACAAAGTTCATTGAGTTGGAAAAGGGGTAAAACAATGGCAAAGGAATGGATTTTGAATATGGCCACAAATAGATGGGGCTTGAATAAGAAAAAAAGTGTCGGTCCTGTATCTAAATGGATTCGTGAATGTAGCCCAAAAACGATTGAGGACTGGGAGCAATTTTATTACAAAAAACTTTCTGATTTTCTCAAAAGCAAAGGCATTTCTTTATCTCCTGAGGAGTATATTGAGGACTTGGGAAGGAAATTATATGTGAAAATTACAGAGGTTATACAGGCGGAAATTGGGGAAGTAACGGAGGAAGATTGTATCCGGTATATTCGCAACCTTGTAATTAATAGAACATACGAGGGTTATTTAACGGAGATAAACACGATATATGGGGAATTACAAAAGGAATTGGGTGTGGAGATAAAACCCGCCCCCGATGAGTGGGATAGACTTTACAATGTGGATTTTTATATTCAGATTGGAAACAAGTATATTGGTTTGCAAATAAAGCCCATAACTTATGAACAAACACCGGAAATTCACAGATGGAAAGAGTGGCTTGCTAAGACGCATAAGGAAAAGGTGTTTATTGTATTTTCAGTCAAAAGGGATAGAAATTGGGAGGCTGAAAAGGATATAAGGGTTCTACCTTACCTTAACACCCCTTT
>CAYRSH010000015.1:0-1287 GCA_964426895.1 uncultured bacterium | reverse complement strand
GAAATTGGGAGGCTGAAAAGGATATAAGGGTTCTACCTTACCTTAACACCCCTTTTTAACGAACTCCAAACCCAATCCAAAACGATATGTAGCGTATCCGCAAATAGAATACCCAACAAAAAGGGGATAAAGTAAGGGTTTTTGAATATTGAAAGGGGTTTTAATTGGGGAGGTGATAATCCGAGGTTGTAAAGCGTTCCGGCGATTAAAAACCAAAAGAACAGGAAAATAACAAATATATATCCAAACCTCGTTAAAATCCCGAGAACAGGCACATGTGATATTCCCCTATGTGGAACAATCAAAGAGTAAGGCCTCCATATAAAGGATAACCTCCCCCATCTTTTAACGGGTTTTGAATAACTTAAATCCAAATCCGGCGAGAACCAGAAGGTTGCAACCAAACTCCCTAAGCAAAACGCAACAACCTCATCCAAACCCATACCCCTTGAATACGCGAAATAACCCAATATTGCCGTTGAAACTATATTAACCCTATCGTGCGTTTTTCCGGATGGCATTTAAATGCTCCCTCAAAGTTGCCGATTTATACTTTGCGGCGCGGGATTTGTGGGGTTTTACCTCCGCCGTTATAAAATCCTCTTCAAAAATATGCCCCTCTACCTCAACGCTACCATCACCGTTAATAACCCTTGAACCTCCAAAAAATATTATACCATCCTCAACCCCAACCCTGTTGGCGTAAATGGTTGGAATCCCGAAGAATAAAGGGGGTATGGATGCTATTCTGTGCCAAACATTTATTGAGTTGTCGGATATAACAACCCTAAAAGGGTTATTTGCGATGAGGACGATATAATCGGCATCGGCATAGAAAAGGTATGAATCCAAATGCCAAGCGTCTTCGCATATAAGAATTCCAAACCTTCCCAACTTGCTATGGATAACATCAAATGAACTCCCCGCCGTAAAAAACCTCCCCTCGTCAAACATCCCATATGTTGGCAAATACACCTTTTTATGGATCCCCTTTATCTCGCCATCTTCAACGAATACGGCGGAATTATAAAATTGCCCGTTTTCCTCTATTATTGCGCCAAAAACAACCGTTATATCCTTTGAAGAGTCCAAAATCTTTTTGATTTCATACGAATGTATATCAACCGCAACGATTGGCGTTATCCAACCCGTAAGATAACCCGTCAAACTCAATTCGGGGAATACGAGTAAATCCAGCCCTTTTTCCCTTGCGGTGTTTATGTATTTCAAATGCAACTCCAAGTTATAATTAACATTTAAAAGTTTCGGGCGTATTTGGGCTATTCC
>CAYRSH010000014.1:18037-30012 GCA_964426895.1 uncultured bacterium | reverse complement strand
CCTCTTTTAAGCCAAATGCATTTATAAGTGTTCTCACAACCCGTGGGTAAAATTTACCTTTATATGGATATAAGTTATGAAAAGCATACGCATTTGTGTCTCCATATGTATCCGCAAATTCGGCATACAAAGTTTTTTTAGATTTAACAGTTTCTAAATGGGCAATCCTTTTCCTAATAAATTCAAAGTCCCCTTCCAATTCAACATTCCTACTTATAGGGTCAATTTTATAGTAATATGTAAGTCCTTGAAGTTCTAAATCAAGGAGTTCTAAATCGGCCAGAGTTTGCATCCAAAAACCGAAGATATTATCACCCTTAGGTGTAATATACCTTTTAAAATCCCTTGAATAATCTTCTATAATCTCCCCATAAGTCTTTAATTTATCCGTTCTAAAAATTGAAAGTTTGGGTTGTTTTGATTTTTTCATATCGTAGGTATCAAGTAAAACTTAACCACCCAATACTTGCGGGAGTAATCCAATATTGCGATGAAATTTATCCGTATCATGACTTAAACGGGTATTGTAATGTTGAGTGAATTGATAGCAGCGCCTCACCCCATAAGGCTCCCGAATCCCTATCCTCAACAACTTTAACCTTAACTATTTCCCCCTTTAAGCTCTCATCCCCTTCAAACATAACCTTTATATAGTTCTCGGAAAACCCCACGGCAACCCCATTATTAACATACTCCACCAAAACATTTAAAACCTTCCCCAAAAACTTCCCCCTATATTCCCCCTTTTTAACCTTTATGAGTTCCTGAATCCTCTTAACCCTTTCTTTCCTAACATTTGAAGGGAGTTCGCCGAGTTTATACGCCTCCGTCCCTTCCCTCGGTGAGTATTCAAACGCATGTATATAGGCAAAGGGGTATTTCCTTATGAGGTCAAGGGTTTGCTCAAAATCCTCATCGGTTTCCGTTGGAAAGGCAACTATAATATCCGTTCCTATTGCAACATCCGGAATTTTTGAGTATATCCTGTTTAAGACATCCTCATAAACTTCACGGGTATAAGGCCTTTTCATATCCCTTAAAACTTTGTTTGAACCCGATTGTGCGGATATATGGAAGTGTGGGCATAGGTTTTCCCTACTGGCAAAGAGAGCAATGAGTTCATCCGTTATATGTGTGGGCTCAATTGAGGAAAGCCTAAACCTAACTTCCGGGAATTTTTCGGATAAAATCCCTATCAGCTGGGATAGACTCCCACCCCATTCCTTACCCCAATCCCCTATCTGCGTACCGGTTAGAACTATTTCCTTTGTGTTCTTTGCCAATGCCTCCGCATCCCTTAGTATCCTATCCAGGGGCAAACTCCGGGATTTCCCCCTTGAAAACCTAATGGAACAATATGTGCATTCAAAATCGCACCCCTCCTGAATCTTTAGAACACCCCTGGTTCTACTCAAAGACATTAGTGTAGGTATATCCTTAATCCCAAAGAATTCCAAAACGCTTTCAACGGAACCCGAAAAATCCGCCTCCTCATAAGGCCTTAATTTTGCCGCACAACCGGTGTAAATTACATTTTTACCCAACCCTTTATACTTCCTAACAACCCTCCTGCTTTCCCTCTCGGCCTTATGCGTAACCGCACAGGAATTAACTATAACTATATCCGCATCTTCGGGATTTTCAACGAATTTATAACCCCTCCTCAAAAGGGCGCTTTTTATATACTCGCTGTCGTAATAGTTTGTCCTACAACCAAAGGTCTGAACAAAAACCCTTTTCATCTCTTTATCTCTTGTGCCTTTTTGAGGGCTTCAAAGAACTTTTGGGGGTCTTTTGGCGGTATCGGTTCAAGGGCTACAAAGTTGTAAGCATCATCTTTTAGGTATGTATTTGCAACCCTTTTTATATCTTCATTTTTCACCTCGGAAATCTTTTTCGGGAATTCGTTAATTTTGTTCGGATCTCCGTATATTATCCAACTCCAACCCATGGCTATTGCAAGCCTCATAACGCTTTCCCTATGCTCCACATAATCCACTATTGCCGATTTTTTAACCCTGTTCAAAAAACCTTCATCCACACCCTTTTCCTTTATCTCTTTCACATTTTCTAAAATTACTTTTTCAACCTCGGAAAAGTCCGCATTTGGCTGTAAATTCACCCAAAAGGTTATAATAGATGGGTCTATACCATCATCAACCCAAACCGAATATGAAGAAGCCTTGCCCCCTTCTATGAGGTCTTTATAGAGTTTTGATGTTTTTGAGTTCAGGTAATCCGCCAAAACATTTAAAGCATATATGTCGTCGTTTTTACCCTCAGGTATATGCCAAGAAATTGCCAAAATCTTTGAAAACCCTTCCTTCTTCACATAACCCCTCCTTATGCCCTTCTGTTCGGGTTCTCGGGTTTTAACATCCGGAATCTCGGAAGCGGGTGAATGTTTCCCAAAGTATTCCTTTGCCCATTCGTATATCTCTTCGGCATTTACATCGCCAACAACTATTAAGGCGGCGTTATTCGGAGCATAAAATGTGTTGTAATACCTCTTAACATCTTCAAGGGTTATACCGTTCAAATCGCTCATCCAACCTATTACCGGATGCCTGTAAGGATGGGCTATAAAAGATGTTGCATAAAGCATCTCATAAACTATACCATCGGGCATATTCTCCGTTCTCCACCTCCTCTCCTCCTTTACAACTTCCCTTTCCTCATCAAACCCCTCAAATGTTAAATTCCTCATCCTGTCCGCTTCCATCTGTATAACCTCTTCAACCCTGTTTGATGGTATTATCGCGTAATATGCCGTAGCATCCCTTGTTGTAAAGGCGTTATCCGACCCCCCCATCCTGTCTATTATTTGACTGTAATCACCCTTTATCCCTTTACTAGGTCTAAACATCATATGCTCCAAAAGGTGTGAAATTCCGGTTATTCCATAACTCTCATTTCTTGAACCAACCCTATACCAAACCTGTACGGTTGCCACGGGTGAGGAGTGGTCTTCAACCACGAATACCCTTAACCCGTTTTCCAACTTAAACGCCTTTATCTCAACCGGTTTAATGTCCAATGTTGCTATTGCCATAATCATAGTTGGTTATTCTAAGGCCGATGAAAACCAGTTTTCAGCACAAACAATTCCCCCTTATAATACCCGACTAAATGAATAAAATATTTGGTTTATACAAAAGGGCTATTATAAGGTTTAACAGGGTATTCGTGGTATTAACGGTTATAACCGTTTTGGTTTTTTCCTTAGGGATATTCCGCCTAAAACTTGAAACCGATATCACAAAGTGGTTGAGGAGGGACGATCCGGATATCGCTCTGTTCAACCGATTAAACGAGGATTTTTCTGCGGGAACATTGGTATTCATAGGTTTGGAATCCGATGATGTATTCAACCGAGAAGTTTTGGGTCTTATAAAAACCTTAACGGACACCCTTAAAACCGTAAAGGGTGTTGAGGGTATAACCAGCCTCGCCAATACGGTTGATATAAGGGGGTATGAGGGTGGCATAGAGATAAGGGATCTTATGGAAAGCGTTCCCGAAGACCCAAAACCCATAAGGGAATATGTTCTAACTAAGGAAAGGTATGTTGGGAATTTGGTTTCAAGGGATGGTAAGAGGACGCTTATAATCGTAAGGATTTCCAACAATGCCGATAATTCGGAGGTTGCGAAGGAAGTAAAGGAGTTGAGTTTGAATTTATCAAAGAGTTTAAATGTAAAACTTTACTTTGGTGGTAATCCTATTCAGGTTTACGAAATCACGGGTGTTGTTTTGTCGGATATTTTCAGGCTATTACCGATTGCTATAATCGTTGTTGCCATAATACTTTTTTCCGGTTTCCGCAGTAGGAGAGGTGTGATTTTAACCTTACAGGTTGTTGGGTTTTCCATTTTAATCGTTATGGGGCTTATGGGATATTTGGGAATTCCGGTTTCTGCCGTATCAAATATAATACCGGTTTTACTTTTAAGCATAGGTTCGGCTTATTCCATACACTTTATAAACGGATATTACGACGCCTTATCAAAGGGTTTGGAAACAAAAGATGCCGTTTTGGATTCCTTGGATAAAAAGTCCATACCCATATTCATGGCAGCCATAACAACCGCAATAGGCTTTATCTCTTTCATAGGCTCATACCTAATACCCATAGACAACTTTGGGATATTCACATCCGTAGGGGTTATTTTGGCCTTTGTTCTGAGTATAACATATCTGCCATCCATACTATCCCTACTATCAAAGCCCCATTTTATTCCAAAAACGGAAAGGGATTACGGTATATTTAAACCCTTTATCGCTATATCCCTTAAAGCGGTTTCAAAAAACACCTTCACCATTTTGGCGTACCTTATCCTTATAGTTTTCGGATTGTTCGGTCTAATTAGATTAAAACCTTCCGTAAACTTACTTGAATACTTTCCACCTAAATCGGATGTTAGGATGTCTTCCCTTTTCCTTTCAAAGTATTTTGGAGGCGATTCACCCTTAAACATATACATAAAAGGGGATTTGAGGGATCCAAATGTTTTATACGAGGTTAGGAGGCTTGAAAAGTTTGTAAAAACCGTTGATGGTGTGGGTTCCGGTCAATCCGTGGCGGATTTGGTTGCGGATATGAACAATGTAATAAACGGGATGAGGACTATACCGGAAAGTAGGGAAGGGGTGGCAAACCTCATGTTAATGCTTGAAGGTAGGGAAATCCTAAACCAAATGGTAAAACCCGATTATTCGGAAGGTCTTATAATTTTCAGGTATTCCCGTAAGGATGTCGATTCCATTAAAATGGCCAAAAAACTCGTTGAGGATTATATAAGGGATAACATAGAAAGGGGGTTTATATCCGTTCCGGCAAGTGATAAAAGGGTTATAAACAGGGTTGCCGAGGAGATTTATTACGACCTTTTAATAAGGGGTTGGAGGGGTGAAAAGGGAGAAGTGGTTAAGACTTTGGAGGAAGCCCTTAGTGCGGAGTTTAAAGTCTATTTAGAAAGTTTGAAAAAAAGGATTTACGATTATTTAACGGTTGAATCCCCCGAAATAATAGAAGAAGAAAGGGTAAATGCCGTTTTAAAAGATATGCCGGCGGATGTGGAGGTTATACCCGAATATGTTTCGGAAAGGGTTGGGGGTGAGTTTAAGGATGTAATAAGTGAGGATTTGGATTTTATTCTAAAACAGGAGGTTAAAAGGCAAAGAATTGAAAGCATTTATACCCGTATATTAAGGATTATTCCCGAAAATTTAAGGCACAACTCCGAATTAACGGCGGATATAAAGGGGGATATATCCCTTCTTTTAAGGGATAGTGTGATGATACCGGCGGATGGTGGAAAAAGGATAATGGATGTGAAGGTTTCGGGTCTCCTCCCCATATATGCGAAAATAAGCGATCACCTTATAAATAGCCAGATAACCAGTTTGGCAATAGCATTAATTTCCGTATTCTTTTTAATCGGCGTTATATTCAGGTCTTTTTATCTCGCCACACTTTCAACGATTTCCATCTTTATAGTTATCCTTGCAAATTTCGGAATTATGGGGATTTTGGGAATTCCCCTAAACAATGCAACGGTTTTAATAGGTTCAATAGCAGTGGGGATAGGAATAGATTACATAATACACTTCATTTCGGATTACAGAAGGGAGGGGAATGTTGAGGGTGTTATAAGAACCACGGGAAAGGCGATATATTTAAACGCATTAACCGTTTCTTTGGGTTTTGCCGTTTTGTTATTTGCAAATATGGTACCGCTTAGATATTTGGGCGGTTTAATAGGCTTGGCAATGATTTTAAGCGCCTTGGTTTCAACAACCCTTTTGCCCTCAATATTGAAAATAAAAGGAGGTGGAAGATGAAAGGATTAAAGGCAATATTACCAATGCTTTTGGCGGGAAACCTTTATGGCATAAGCGGTAATAATATATTAAGAAATGTGGACTCGGTGATGAGCGCCCCAAAGGATAGAAAAACCCTAATGAAGATGACGCTAATAGACGATAAGGGGAATGAAAGGGTAAGAACCGCCGAATCCTATCAAAAGGGTAGCGACAAAAGGCTGATAAAGTTTATCAGTCCCGCGGATCAAAAGGGAGTCAGTTTCTTAGCCCTTCCAAACGATGTTATGTATGTGTATTTTCCCGCTTTTAGGAATGTTAGGAGGGTGGCATCCCATATAAAATATCAGGAATTTGCCGGAACGGATTTAACATATAACGACCTCGGTTCCTTCGGGTATTCCAAGGACTATAATGCCGAAATCGTAGGTGAAGATGATGGGTCTTATACCTTAAAACTAACCCCAAAACCCGGGACGGATAAGCCATATTCATACCTTAAAATGTGGGTTGATAAAAGGACATTTCTACCCCAAAAGGTTGAACATTACGATAAATCCGGTTCTTTATGGAAGGTTATGAGGATAGAGGAGGTTAAAAACATCAAGGGTTATAACATACCCTTTAAGATCGTGGTTGAGAATGTAAAGAAAAAGCATAAAACCGTAATGGAGTTTGAAAAAATGGAGGTGGATGTGGGTTTGAGCGATGATGTATTCACCGTTAGTTATATGAGGAGGTGAAAACATGCTTTTGCTTTTGGTGTCCGATATAAACGGGGATGTTTTGGGATATTATAGGTATTGTTTTGGTTGCGATACTGCGAGATGGACATGGAACGAGGAAAGGCTTGCATTGAGGTTTTCCGGTTCATCCGACAGGGTTTCTTATGGTGCGGATTTTAGGCTTAGGGTATTTGGAATTCCGGATGTAAATAACCTTTCCGATATACAGAGGAGGGATAAAGGTGGGATTTCCCCGATATATGTTCAACCGAGGGAGGCGTTTATTACGCTTTACGATATACCCTTTAAAGGCTTAGAGGTTTCCATAGGGAGAAAGGTTATATCTTGGGGGAAGGCCGACGGCATAAACCCAACATCCCAAATATCCGTTTATGATTATGAGGATTTCTTTGATATAGGGGCAAAATTGGGAACAAACGGCATAAATATCGGGTATTCCCTTGGAAACTTTTGGGTTGAAGGGGTTTTTTCAACATTTTCCCCAGATGCCATTCCGGGAGGTCCCTATTCTTCCGTTTTCTTCTCCTCTTTTCCCGATACCATAAACATCGTTGCATTAAACGATACTATTAACATTCCCAAAAACGGCCTTAGGGAACCTTCCGAATTTGCGCTTAGATTTGCCGGAACCATAAGGGGTATAGACCTCTCCCTGATATACTTCCGGGGGTACGACGGTATACCTTATCCCAAGAGGGTTGATATAATCCCTTACAACCTTATTGAAAAACAGGTTAAGATAAACCTAATTATGGAATATCCCAAGTATCACATGGTGGGTTTTAACTTCGCCTCATCCCCTTTTAATGTCGGTTTTTGGGGGGAATTCGCCCTCTTTATTCCCGATTCCTTTGAAACGGAGAAAAGGCTTCTATTACCCGACCCCTTCGGTTTTGATTCCGTTAGTCTAACATTTCAGCCGGACAAACCGTTTTTAAAATTTGTATTGGGTTGGGATTACACATTCCCAAAGGGTATATACGCAAACTTCCAATATTTAAGGGGGTTTATAAACGAAAGGTCATCCGACAGTTTAAGGGATTATTTTATCTTACGCGTGGAAAAGACATTCTTTGACGGGAACTTAAAGGTTATGCCAGCCAACATGCTATTAGAAGTGGGGGATTGGGGGGATATCCGGAATAACTACGCCTTGGCGTGGATACCGACATTTGAGTATTACCCCGTTGATAACTTAACCGTTTCCTTTGGTACATTGTTGATATGGGGTAAGGGGGATTCCCCATTTGCAAGGATGGAAAAGATAGATGAAGCCTTTTTCAGGATAAAATACAGTTTTTAGGATTTTAACCTTGTTTCCGAGGTAATAGATGTATCGTTAAAGGGCAGGAGCCTTTACGAAAAAGCCATTGGAAAAGAACATTGGACAAGGAACAGCGTTAGAATTTACGCCTTATGAGGAGGGTGGATGAGTTTATAAGTTTTTCAAGGGAAATATCCTCTTTGAGGTTGAAGAGGAGGTTGGAGAAGGTTAATATGGATTTAAAGGTTTCCCTATACAACCTTTTGAGGGATTATGAGGGTTTGAAGAGGGTTATGGAGGTGAGGGTTAAACAGAGTGAGGAGAGAACAAAGGAGAGGTTTATAAAGGAAATCATACCTTTGCTTGAAGATATAGACAGATTGTTAAATCACATAAATTCCCTTGACATTCCGGAAAACGCTAAGGAATCCGTTGAAATCATTCTCAGAAAGGTTGAACATAACCTTAAAAACCTCGGGATAGAAAAGGTTATGCCTTCCGTGGGTGATGATTTTGACCCCTCAATATGCGAGGCCCTAACCGTGGTTAATACGGATGATGTGCCTAAGGGTAAAATAGCGGTTGTGTTTGAACCCGGATGGAAATTTGAGGGGAGGCTAATAAAACCGGCGAGGGTAGGGGTTGCGAATTGAAACTCGCAATATATTCCAAAGGGAATAAGTTATATTTGGCATTAGGGGATTTTAAAAATGGCGTTTTCTTGGGTGAGGATGAACTGGGTAGGCCGGTGAGACTCAAAAGGGTGGATTTTTTATGCGGGGATGTGAAGGTTAAACCGGATTTTAATGCCCTTAGAGAACTCGTTAAGGAGGATGATATAAGGCGGGTTTGGGAACTCGGCGAGGATTTGGATATTAACACCTTATGTGAAATCCTCGGAAACAACTCCCCGGAATTTAAAGCATCTGTTTATTTGGTTTTGAACTCAACCCCTTATTTCAAGTTGGAAGGGGATACCTTACACAGGAGGGATGAAAATCAGGTAAAAAGTATAATTGAGGCCGAAAGGGCAAAGGAGAGGGAAGAGGAGATATTAAAGGAGGTTGAAAATATCTTGAAGGGAAGGAAAACGGATATTTTGGAGGAGGTTTTAAAGATTTACAATTACGGCTCCGGCGATAGGGATGTTGAAAGGGTTATAAAGAAAATTCCGGACTTCTGGAATAAACTCTTGGATACGGGACTTGTGGGTATAGGGGATATAGGCTTTGAGATCAGGGCTCTAATGAATGAAAACACCGGGAATTATACTGGCATGGACTTCCCATATGAGGATTTAACACACTTGGATACATTTTCCGTAGACGACGAGGATACGGAAGACATAGACGATGCCATATCAATTTGCGGAAACAAATTATACATACACATAGCACTACCTTATGCCTTTTGCCGGAGGGGATGTGAGGCGGATAGGGAGGCATTGAATAGGGGGGCAACCCTATACCTTCCGGATGGGAAATGGCACATGTATCCCAAGGAAATGGTAGAAAATTCCTCCCTTTTACCCGGATATGAAAGGCCAACCCTTACTTTGGAAGTTGATTTTGACGGAAACTTTGAGATAAAGGGATATAGGTTTAAGGTGGCAAAGGTGATAAACAAGAGAAAGTTGTCTTACAAGAACGCCGAGGAAACGCTTAAAAGTATGGGTATATGGGAAAACCTTATGCGTATAAGCGGTTATCTTAGGGATTTGAGGGTTAAAAGGGGTGGAGTAGTAATAGACAACTACTTTTTAAAGGTTTTGTTAAAGGAAGGCGAAATTCTTGTAAGTGTAGAACCCCCAAACGATGCTTCAAGGATTATAACCGAATTGATGATATTTTACAACTCAAAGGCGGGTGAGTTTTTGGCCAATAGAGGAATTCCCGCGATTTTTAGGGTTCAAAACGAACCCGTTGATGGTGAAATTCCCGAACCAAACGACCCATTATACTACCCAAAAATAAAATCCCTTTCAAAACCCATAACATCAACCACGAAACCCGGCCCTCACTTAACAACCGGTGTTGATTACTATACGAGGGCCACATCCCCAATAAGGAGGTACTCCGATGTTTTAAACCAACACCAACTTTTAGCGGCTTTGGGATATGTTGAGCCTTTAAAAGAGGAGATTTTAACCGAGGAGATGCAAACGGCGTTATCAGGGGAATACAAGAGGCATAACGCCCAAAGAAACAGAACAAATTTTTTGATTTTACATAAAATACTCTTGGACGGTTTGGTTGAGGGTATAGCCTATAAGGAGAACAATGTGTTCTTACCAAAATATTTGTTTTTAAACACCAAGAGTACAAAAAGATTGGAGGTTGGAAAACGCTATAATTTCAAAGTTAAGGGGGTTCTCTTTTCGTCCCAAAAGGTTATCCTTTCCCCCTTAGAATAGCCCGTCTATGCGACAGAGCCTTTCCCTCATAAGAACATATAGAGAAGCGCCTTCGGAAGCCGAGACAAAGAGCCATAAACTTTTGGTTAGGGGGGGATATGTTAGACAACTTACAAGCGGGGTATATACATTTTTACCCTTGGGTTGGAGGGTTTTGCACAAGGTGATAAACATAATCAGGGAGGAGATGAACTCCATAGGCGCGCAGGAACTTTTAATGCCTTCACTAACCCCCTCATCCCTATGGAAGGAATCCGGTAGGTGGGAAAGTTTCGGCGATGACATGTTCCGTTTAAAGGATAGGAAAGGTAGGGAATACGCATTGGCACCCACACACGAGGAGGTTATATCCGAAATAGCAAGGGAGTTTGTAAAATCCTACAAAGACTTACCCCAGATCTGGTATCAGATACAAACGAAGTTTAGGGATGAACCGAGACCAAGGGGTGGTATTTTGAGGGTTAGGGAATTCATAATGAAGGATTCTTATAGCCTTGACGCCACTTGGGAAGGCCTTGATGAGAGTTATTCATTGCACAGGGAGGCGTATAAGAGGATTTTTACGAGGTGTGGTTTGAAGTTCATACATGTTAAGGCATCAACGGGCTTGATGGGGGGTAAGGAAAGCGAGGAGTTTATGGTTATATCGGATGCGGGTGAGGACAAATTGGCGTACTGTCCCAACTGCGGGTGGGCGGCTAATGTTGAAGTTGCTCCGGTTGTTGATAAGGGGGAGAGGGTGGAGTTAAATTACGAAATGCCCGAATTGGTTTATACACCTAATGCAAGAAGCGTTGAAGAGGTATGCACCTTCTTGGGTATAGAACCAAAATACTTGGTAAAAACCTTGGTCTATATCACGGATGAAGAACCCGTAATGGTTTTAATAAGGGGCGATCACGAGGTTAATGAACATAAATTGGCACAAATATTAAGAAACCCGAGGTTGGCAACCCCCGAGGAGGTTAAGGAACTCCTTGAAGTCGATGTGGGTTTTGTTGGGCCGGTTGATGTAAAGATGAGGAAAATAGCGGACAATTCTGTAAGGTATATGAAGGGTTTCGTTGTAGGTGCGAACAAACCCGACTACCATTTAATAGGGGTTTCCTTGGATGATATAGAGGATGTTGAGTTTTACGATATAAGGATGGTGGCCCCGGGTGATATGTGTCCGAAGTGCGGGGAGGAATTGTCGGTTAAGAACGCAATAGAAGTGGGTCATATCTTCAAGTTGGGGACGAGATATTCCGAAAGTATGGGGGTTTATTTTACGGATAAGGATGGGGATAGGAAACCGGTTATAATGGGGAGTTATGGCATAGGTCCGGGTAGGATAATGGCGAGTGCGGTTGAACTATACGGTACACAAGACTCTATGATTTGGCCAAAAACCATATCCCCATTTGATGTTCATATCATAGACATAGTGGGGGAAGGTGATGAAGTTTATGAGAGATTACAAAAGGCGGGCTTTGATGTATTATGGGATGAAAGAAAAGAGAGTGCTGGGGTTAAATTCAAAGACGCTGATTTGATAGGTGTTCCCATAAGGGTCGTTATAGGGAAACACTGGGAAGAGGATAGGGTTGAGGTTCAGGACTTATCAAAAGGGGAATCCAGGGTTATCCACAGGGAAAGCATTATAAACTTCCTCAATGAAGCGTTAAAGTAGTTAAGCGGGTGAGAGCCTATATTGTTGGCTTCACACTCGGGTTGATCGTCGGCTAAC
>CAYRSH010000014.1:0-17937 GCA_964426895.1 uncultured bacterium | reverse complement strand
AAGCGGGTGAGAGCCTATATTGTTGGCTTCACACTCGGGTTGATCGTCGGCTAACCCTCGGCCACCGGGCGCGATACAGGTGGTCCAACTAACCCCCACTTGGGCACAAGAGGATCAAATCTCATCACTGCGTAAAAATCTTCAAAAGTATCCCGCCGTATTTGTGGAGTAGTGGTCCAAACACCAAAGACACTATTGACATCAACTTTATGAGTATGTTCATTGAGGGACCCGTTGTATCCTTGAAGGGATCTCCAACGGTATCGCCGACAACGGCGGCTTTATGGGCATCCGAACCCTTACCCCCGAAATGCCCCTCTTCAATATACTTCTTTGCATTATCCCAAGCACCGCCACCGTTTGCCATAAATATCGCTATTAAAGCCCCAACCAATAATGCGGCACCGAGGAAGAAACCGAGGGCTTCCGTTCCAAAAAGCAAACCCACCAAAATCGGTGCCAAAACCGCCGATATACCCGGTAAAATCATTTCCTTTAACGCCGCCTGGGTAACTATATCTATGCACTTATCGTATTGGGGTTTTGCGTTTTCATCCTCCAAAAGTTTCAATTCCCTAAACTGCCTCCTAACCTCTTCAACCATTTTGTTTGCCGCCCTACCAACGGCGTTAAGGGTTAACGCCGAAATCAAAGCAGGCATTGAGGCACCCAAAAACGCACCCACAACGCTCTCAACCTTTGAAAAGTCAAGTTTATCAAGGCCAACCGTTTCCTTATATGCAACCAAAAGGGCCAAAGCCGCAAGTGCTGCGGAGCCTATCGCAAAACCCTTACCTATCGCCGCCGTGGTATTACCCAAAGCGTCAAGCTTATCGGTTATAGCCCTAACATCCTTACCCAACTGCGACATTTCCGCAATTCCACCCGCATTATCCGCTATGGGACCGTAAGAATCCGTTGTCATCACTATACCTATGGTTGCGAGCATACCGACGGAAGCCAATGAAACGCCGTATATCCCGAGGCCGGAACTCCCCCAAATCTCCGAAGAGAAATAACCCAAAAGGAGTGCTAACGCTATGGTTATAAAGGGCAAAACGATGGATTCATAAGCGACGGCAACGCCGTTTATAATAACCGTTGCCGGGCCGAATTGGGCGGATTCCGCAATTTTCTTTATAGGGTTGCCAGATGTGTAGTATTCGCTTTCAAAACCAATTAGCAGCCCCGCTATTATTCCGGAAACAACCGCTATCCAAGTCCCCAAATAACCAACAAGGAAGGAATTTATAAAGTAAGAACCTATTATAAACAAGGTGGCGGCAAATATAGTTGCGTTCCTTAAAGCGGTTTGCGGGTCCGCCTTTTTAAACAGATCTATTGACCAAACACCCAAAAGGGAGGATATAAGACCCCAAGCGGCCAAAACAACCGGAAGACTCGCAAAGGTTAAGGATTGATTTTTTAAAGCAAAAGATGCGGTCAATGCTATTGCTATCGTCGCAACCATACTACCCACATAGGATTCGTAGAGGTCGGCGCCCATTCCTGCCGTATCGCCAACATTATCCCCAACATTATCCGCTATAACCGCCGGATTCCTCGGGTCATCCTCGGGAATTCCCGCTTCAACCTTACCCACCAAATCCGCACCAACATCCGCAGCCTTTGTGTAAATACCCCCACCCACACGGGCGAAAAGGGCAACGGATGACGCACCCATACCGAATCCGCTTAAAACGACAGGGTCCTTTGTGAAATAAAGCCACAAAGCAACACCCAAAAGTCCCAAAGCCGCAACGGTTATACCCATAACGGAACCGCCCTTAAAGGCTACGGAAAGGGTATCCCCGGCGTTTTTTGTCCTGTAAGCGGTATAAGCTGTCCTAACATTTGCAAGTGTGGCCGCCGCCATACCCACAAAGCCCGCCAAAAGCGATAGGAACGCCCCGGTAATATAAGCCACCCCCACTAAGGGCTTTATAAATACCGCAAGCACTATTGCAACTATCAACGCAAAGATACCGATATATGTATATTCCCTTCTCAAAAACACAAACGCACCGCTTCTAATAGCCGCCGCATATTCAAGCATCCTGCCTTCACCCGCCGGAAGGGATTTTATATAGAAATATGTAAGGATTGCAACTAAAAAGCCAAGGGCTCCTAAGCCTGCGGATACGAGAAGGATTGCCATTTCCATAGGCGTGTATTCTAAGGGTGAATTAACACCCCTTAAAATACCCCCTTGTTTGGTATTTTTGAGATTTCCCATTACTTTTATAGGGATTACGGCTGGACAAACGCCATATTACAGTGGAAAAACTCCTACATCATTTTTCAAGACTACCTTTCCTCATCCATAGGAAAACGCACGAGAACATTAAACACCAACCTATCATTTAACAAATTTAACATACTATCCGATAACATAATATCCACACATTCATCTGAGTATTCCCTTGGCATATCTTATAAAATCTCAAATGTGGAAGTGGGTGGGGATTTTCGCTTTATAAGGTCGGATATAATAACGAACAACTCGGGAATATTCATGTTATTTTCCCCCCTAAACCTTAGGGTGGAATACCGCCCGCTTCTAAAAACGCTTTTTTTATCCCCAACTCTAACAATAACAAGGTTTAATCACAGATTTAGTGTCTTTTCAAATGCCGAATACTTTAAGTATTCCCTCCCCGGTTTTTCCGAAGAGGGTTATAGGTATAATTTGAGGCCAAGTGTATCCTTTGGAAAATCCGTAGGATATAACGCTTATATATTTTTTGAGAATGCAAATTACATAACATCCCCCACAAAAAACCGGCAAACAGCACTCGGGTATTTGGAATTATTTCTAAACAAAGAACTCGGCATAACATCGCATAGTATGAAACTTTCAAGGTCTTTGGGAGAAACAAACTTCCCCACATTGTTATCCGACAAATGGGAAGATATTATCAAGTTTGATTATTCCCCAGAAATATACGGTTTTATAAGGTTTAACCTTTACATTAGGAGGCTTTTAAGCCTTTATTCGGGTATTCTGGGCTACCAATCGTTTGGTTTGAGGGAAACATTTTCCGAAGGAGAAGTTTTTACAAAAGATTTTAAAATATACCTATCAAGAAAAAGGGAAGATTATGTATATCTCCACCCTTTGAGGTCTTCGGAGAGCAAGGGTTTAACAAAATATTCCTTGGGGTTTAATTCCTATATGGGTTCTATTACGCTAAGGGGGGAATTGGTGGCGATTTATACGGTTTATAGGTTTAAGCCATCGGAAAACAACCTTAGTAGGTATTTGGAAATTGAGTTGAATTACAAGGGAAATGCCGAGGGGAGTTTTAAAATCAGGTTTTTGGATATAGGTTGGTTAGCCGATAGCATATATTACAGAACCCTGAATTACACAAACATATATTCGCAGGGATGGGTACCTTTATTAACGGTTTTGAACTCCAAAGTGGGTGGGATTTATAATATAAAGCCGGACGGTGTGGGTGTGGGAATAGGTAGTAGATTCCCGGGTGGGGAAATGTATATTATGAAGAGAACAGAAGATGAAAAAAGGTTTTGGGAGTTTTCCTTAAAATTCAGCACACCTCTATAATTCCCGTTTGTGAAGGTTAATAAGACTTGGCTCCTTAGGGGATTATGGGTTGTTATCGCAATTTTTTCTTTGGTATTCTTTATAATTTCCGTTATACCTAAAAAGAAACCGGAAGAAAAGCCTTATACGAGCATAACCGATGAAAAACTTGATGTGGTGGTATTAAACGGCACAAAGAGGAACAAATTGGCATATACGGTATCCCAGTATTTGAAGAGTAAAGGGATAGATGTTATATATTACGGCAATGCCGACAGTATATACTCACATACCCTAATAATAGACCGTAGGGACAGTATAAACCTGTCTTATGCCAAGAGGGTTGCAAGGTTTATAAAAGGGAAAATTATGTATATGCCCGACCCGGATAACATTGCCCCAGTTTTCATAATACTCGGAAACGATTACAAATGATAACCCTTTTAATATCTCTTAATATAACCGACATTAGGGTTTCCGGAAACCGTTTTTTTAAAAGCGATTTCATAAAATCCCTTTTCGGTTATAAGAGGAGGTTTATATTCTTCAAAAAATACCCCAAGTTTTCCCCCTTTGCGATAAGGAGGGGCATTGATGTTTTGGAGGAGATTTATAAGGATAGTGGTTTTTTTGATGTGAAGGTGCATTGGGAGAAAAGTGTTGAAAAAAAGGGTGTTGTAATATTTTTAAACATTTATGAGGGTAAAAGATATGTTATAAACGATATTGATGTTCCGGAAGATTTGCGGGTAAAGCTCTCCCTCCCAAAACCCTATACTATTGCTTATGTATCCAACATAGAGGAGAAAATCCTAAGTTATTATAGGAATAACGGTTATCCCTTTGTTGAAGTAAATAGGGAGGAATACAAAGACCACGAAAACAAAACGGTAAAAATTGTATTTTCCGTTTCAAAGGGTGATAGAATAATTATTAGGAATGTAATGTGGAAAAGTTCGGATACCACAAAACCTTTAAACACGCGTTGGAAGATTTTCAAAAGGGAAATAAAGGTAAAGGGTGGAGAATTTTTTAAGGAAAGGGATGTGGAGGAAAGTGTAAGCCGTTTATACAGAACCCAGTTGTTTAATGCCATATTCTGGAAACTTGAAAATGTTAAGGACGGTTATGCGGATTTGGTGTTTTATGTAAAGGAGGGTCCTCCGAGGGTTTTGGATTTAAGTTTTGGTTTTCAAAGCGAGACCAAGCATCCAATACTTATAAAACTTGAAAATATTTTCCAGCACCTGAACCTTTTTAATAACCTGCAAAGGCTACAACTGTTGTCCTATGTTTTGGTTGATGTTGCCAATACAAACCTAAACGCTTATAACATCAGGGTTTTATATCAAGAACCTTACTTTTTGGATTTTAACCTGCGTGCAAACTTTAACATTCCGGTTTTTTACGATCGGGATAGAAACCTTTTTCAATACGGTTTGGCGGGTGAGATTACGAAGCCCTATTTTTGGGGAGAAAACAATTCCTTAAACTTTGGATTATCCTATGACAAGAGGAGGGCATTATCCGAGGAGCAGAATTACGATATATTCCGCATTTATCAGAGCGTATTTTTTGATACCCGGGATAATATATTTGATCCCAATTTCGGAAGCGTTATAAGGTTTGAAATTTATGAGGCGGGTCTTGGTTATTTGGGGAACTACGATTATATTAAATGGGTATCGGATATTTCGCTTTACCAAAGGTTCTTTTTAAGCGAATGGAAATGGGCGCTTAGGTTGTATTTTGGCGGTATTTTCTCCTATATGAGAAGCGACACCCTCCCCATAATAGACCTTTTTACAGTAGGCGGTGAGGGGCAGGTTAGGGGGTATGACAGGTTTTCCATAGGTCCGGATTTAAAGGAATGTTATTCCTATATATGTAAGGCGGGTCGTTATCCCTTAGTGTTTAATTATGAGATAAGGAGAAAGATTAACGATTACTGGGGATTTGTTTTATTTTTTGACTATGGATATTTGGATGGAGATAAGGGGTATTCCGGTGGAATGGGTATAAGGTATTTTACACCAATTGGGCCTATAAGGTTTGATTGGGCGATAAAATTGAAGGACAGATCCCCCACGGATAGGGGCAAAATTTATATAAGTCTCGGGCATATGTTTTAACGGCCTTAGAATACACATATATGGTTGCGCCCTTTAAAAGGAGGAAGAGTAGGGAAGTTAAAATTGGAAATGTTGCCATAGGGGGTGATAACCCCATTGCGGTACAATCAATGACAACAACGGATACCAACGATGTTGAAGGTACAATTGCCCAAATAGAAAGGCTTGTTAATGCGGGTTGTGAAATAGTTAGGGTTGCCGTTCCCACGAGGAAAACCGTTGAATCCTTTAAAAGGATAGTTGAACATTTTAAAGGTAGGGTTCCAATAGTTGCGGATATCCATTTTGATTATAAAATAGCCATAATGGCCGCGGATGCGGGGGCGGATAAGGTAAGGATCAATCCGGGTAACATCGGGGGTTTTGATAAGGTTAAAGAGGTCATAGCGGCCGCAAAGGCGAACAATATTCCTATAAGGATAGGCGTAAATGCCGGCTCCCTTGAAATGGATTTAATTGATAAGTACGGGGGGGTAACAGCCGATGCCCTCGTTGAAAGTGCCGTTAGGTGGGTAAGGTTTTTTGAAGAACAAAACTTTTATGACATAGTTGTATCCGTTAAATCCGCATATGTTCCCCAAATGATAGAGGCTTATAGAAAGGTGGCACAACTCATAGATTACCCATTACACTTGGGCGTTACGGAAGCCGGAACTCCAAAAACCGGTATAATCAAATCCGCCATAGGTATAGGTACCCTTTTGGCAGAGGGTATAGGGGATACTTTTAGGGTTTCCTTAACCGCAGATCCGGTGGAAGAGGTTAGGGTTGCTTGGGAAATTTTAAAATCCTTACAACTCAGAACAAGGGGTATAATGCTTATAGCATGTCCCACCTGTGGTAGAACAAAGATAGACCTTATATCCCTTGCGGAAAAGGTTGAAAAGGCTTTGGATGGGGTTAATAAGAACTTAAAGGTGGCGGTTATGGGTTGCGAGGTAAACGGCCCGGGTGAGGCTAGGGAGGCGGACATAGGCATAGCGGCGGGTAAGGGGCAGGGAATACTTTTTATCAAGGGGAAACCCGTAAAGAGGTTAAAGGAGGAGGAACTCTTAGACGCTCTGCTTGAAGAAATAGAAAAACTATGATTTGGATAATTTTGGGTCAGTTTTTAATAGGAGAAGGTGAAGGAAGGGGTAAAGGAATATCAATTGAGCAGCAAACCGGAAAGATAAGGTATCCATTCTCGGCAACCCCGACCATATACGACACGATAAGGATTCGTTCTATTATAACAGAAAAAGGCTTTATAATACCTCCCAAGGATTATATGTTTTTACCCGGCGATGCTGTGGTTATCAGGTTGTCCGGCGATGTACCCTACGAATATTCTACCGTAATAGATTATAGTGGCAAAATTCCCATATATCTACCGACGGGCAAAACGGGTTTTTCGGTAGAAATTGCGAATATACCCTATGATTCCCTATTGAACTACTTAAATAGAATTATCGGGAAACGCTTAAAAAACTACAAGGTTCATGTTTTCCTAAAACTGCCATCCATTTTTCCAGTTAGGTTTGAAGGTGAGGTTGTTAATGTTATGGACATTTATGTTGACGGTTTAATGCGCTTGCACGATGTTTTAAGGTTTGTATCGTTAAAACCCAACGCATCAAGGGATAGGTTTTTAATAACACTTGGGGATACGAGTTTTTTGGTGGATTTAAGGAATCTGTTTGTAAAGGGGGATTTATATTCAAGCCCCCTTCTAAAACCCAATATGGTGATCAAAGTTTTGCCCGATTCAACATTTTGTACGGTTATGATAGAGGGTTTTCAAAATGTTAATTGTGGTGAGGGGGAAAGCGTTATATCCGTTTTTAGAAAGGCAACCTTCATGAATCCCATATATAAACCCATAGGTTTTGCCGTTAAAAGAAATAGCTTTGAATTTACCAACGGTGATCATAATATTAAAGTGGGGGATACGATTTTCCCCATTTTTGGAATGGATAGCGTATTTGTGTCGGGTTATGTGAATAAGCCTACAGCGGTTGCTTATGTCCCGATGGCAACGGTTGCATACTATGTATCGCAGGCGGGGGGTTTTAAGGATAACGCGACTGTTGGGAAATATCTTCTCATTTCAAAGGATGGTAAAGAAAAAACTGTTGATGACACTTATATACCCATACCCGGTGATGTTATATATGTGAAAAAGGCATTTATAACTTTGAGGGAATTTCTGTTTTATACATCCTCGCTCGTGGGTATGACCGCCGCTTTATTGAATACATATTTAATTCTAAGAAACAGATGATATTTATAACCTTGTATTTTCAGAATAGTACGGATTTAGATAGGATATTCATAGTGCCAAAGGATTATACCGTAAATCCCGGAGATTTGTTAAGAATTTCCATATACTCCAAAAGCGTTAAAACTTTGGATTATACGGATTATGTTGATAATGATGGCTTTTTTCCACTTATAATTTCCCCGAATTCAAAACCCGAGAGGATAAAGTTGTCGGGTTTAACGCTTGATTCCGCATCAAATGTTATACTTAACAAATTGAGGAATTTTATGAAAATTAAAGGTGTTGATGGGGTTTCCGTAAACCTTGTAAAGCCATCCGAATTTTATGTGTATATTTATGGAAATGTGCAAAGATCCGGGCCATTAAAGGTTAATTCTTTAACCAGATTATCCGATGTTATATTTAGCGACAATGTTTTACCTTTTTCGGCGTTGAGTAGGGTTGTTTTAAACGGTAAGGTTATATCCGTTTGGGACGGCTTGCGAGGGGATCTTAAAAACAATCCATTACTTAAAAGTGGGGATAGTATATTTGTTCCAAAATCCGATAGTGTGGTTTATGTGGTTGGATATTTAACGGATGGTTTTATAAAACCGGTTGAATATAATGCCGGCGATGATGTTTTTACAATAATTTGGAAACTCGGTTATGGGAAGGAACTGGATAAAGTATTTAAAGCGTTTATAAAGGGTAAAGTTGTGGATTTAAATTACAAAGTCTTACCTGGGGATACCATAAGTTTAATGATTTTCCCCAATTATGTTATAGTGGTTGGTGAGGTTTCAGAACCAAAGAGTGTGAAGTATCAACCGGGTTTAACCGTTGGGGATTATATAAACCTCGCCGGAGGTTTCACGGAAAAAGCGGATAGGAGGAGGGTATCTTTAAAAATGTTTTGGAATAATAGAACAAAAAGGGTTCCCCTTGATTATAAACCCATGCCCGGCGATGCAATATATGTTCCAAGGGTACTTTTAACATATCAAGAGATCCTTTCCACATTATCCTTTATCTTATCGGCTACAACGCTATACTTTGTAATAACCAAGTAGTCTTTGGTAAATAGGGGTTAATCTTGAAGGTAGGGAAAGTGCAAAATCAATAACCCTATAAAAATCCACCAATTTTGCTTTAAGGGAAATATCCGTAATGAATACGGGTATCCTCGGTATTTTAAATGGTTTTAATTCCCTTTTATTTCCACTTATACCCGAGAATGCAAACTTATATCCCAATTCTTCCATAAAAGTTTCCGCCCGTTTATCGTAAATTCCAAAAGGGTAAGAGAAGTGCATAACTTCTTTACCCGTAAGGTCTTCCAAATACTTTTTTGAATATTCCAATTCGTATTTGATTTGTGCATAGTCTAAGAACTTAAAACTCCTGTGGGTTTTTCCATGGGATCCTATTATCCAGCCCCTTTGGGATAACTCAACTATTTGTCCTTTATCCATGTGATAAACCGGCGTTAAAAAGTGGGCATCCCATAAATTCTTTTTTCCTATGAAATCAACGACAACGAATACCACACCCCTTAAACCGTTTTCTTCCATTAATGGATATGCATACTTATATACCCCGAGTAGTGCATCATCAAAAGTTATTAAAAACTCGTTTTTCCTTAATTTTAAAGGATTATAACCATTACCCGGTACAAACACTTTTTTAAGAAAATTCAAGTGCTTTTTAAACTGTGATGGAAAAACCCAATTGCCGGCTAAATACGGTTTTTTTGAAATGTTGTGATAGTTAAAAATTAAAGGGTATCGCAAGCGTTTATTATAATGGTGTAGGGTAAGAAGATAAAAATTTAGTTATTGAAATTATTGTAAAATGCTTAATATAATGTTTTTTCTTATATGAATTAAAAAACTATACTGGTTATTAATGATTTAAGCATTAATATAATAATTTAATAAAATTTGGTTATATTTTATAATTTGCATTTTTTTATGCAAGTTATTTTGTATATTATACATAATTAAAACAATAAATGCCAACCACACATTGTAAAGATACTATTTTCATTTATTTTGATGAACAGCATAAAGGAAAAATATGGGTGAGTAGTACAAGTGCAAAATTTTCTACCACCAACGGATAAATATCATATGCAAAACGGGCATACTTTTTTCCGTGGTAGTACCATATCCCAAACTCATATTATACTAATTCTCACCCTCTATATTAAGTATATAAGGGTTATAAGTATAAAAACCGGGATAAGTATGGGTATCGAATACTTTATCATATATGTGAAAAAGTCGGGTGTTTTAAATCCCCATTCATCCGCTATCGCCTTTACCAAAAAGTTGGGGGCATTACCTATGTATGTATTGGCCCCCATAAATACAGCCCCTAGGGATATTGCTGCTAATAGTTTCTCGGGTATACCTATATGGGCCAATTCGGGTGGTATGTGATACACTCCGGGCATCTTTTCGGCCACACCCTGAGCCAATGAGAAGAAGGTTAAATATGTGGGCGCATTGTCAAGGAAAGATGAAAGGGAACCAGTTGCCCAGAAAAATTGCCAGGGTTTTGTTATTCCCAGTTCGGGACCCTTTGCCCGTAGTATTTCAAGGGCGGGTACCATTGTTATAAATATTCCTATGAATAGAAAAGCTACTTCTTTTATTGGTTCAAAGGTGAAATTGTTTTTCCTTCTCGTTTCGGATAATAGGGGTGATGTTATTAACGAGAGTAGGGCAAACCCTATCATTACATATTCCCTTAAAAACTTTAAAGGCCCATGCATTAATCCCCATTGCTCAAGCCGTGAGGGTGTTAAAAATATCACAGCTGCCAAAACCCCGAACAGCCACAAAAAGTTTATTTTCCCCTTTAACTTTAACGGCCTATATGTTGCCGCTTCCATCTTTTCTATATATGCCTTCTCCCTTTTATAGGCCCAACTATCCCAAATATAAAATATCGTTAAAATTATCCCGATTGTGGTTAGCCATTCAGGTATTAACCGTAATGTCCAAAAGAAGGGAACACCCCTTAAATAACCCAAAAATAGGGGAGGGTCACCAAGGGGCAATAAACACCCCCCTATGTTACTAACTATGAATATAAAAAATATGGGGATGTGCGCCGTTATAGCCCTTTCTGAATTCGTCCTCAATAAAGGCCTGATTAATATCATACTCGCCCCAGCCGTCCCAAAAAAGTTTGCAATTACGCCTCCTATTGCGAGAAATGCCGTATTTACAATAGGTGTTCCCTTTAAATCCCCTTCAAGGTATATTCCCCCTGATATAACAAACAGTGCAAAGATAAGGGATATAAAAGCGAAGTATTCTTCCAAACTGTGAATTAACAGTCTCCATTCGTTTATTTGCCAGAAGAGTATAAGAACGGGTATAGACCATAGTATGGCGAGTATTAGTTTATTATAGTTACTTTCCCAAAAATGCGCCACACGGTTGTGGGGAAAGTTTGCGGATATAAAGGACATTATACCTATGGTTAAGAGTAATCCTACAAAGGGTATTACGGTATATAAAGGTAAATCCAATGCCTTGTGGGCTTCCTCGGCGGTTATTATTGCCCAGAGCATAGCGGGTATTATAACATGGGTAAATTTATTCCGTTAGATATTTAAGGATTTTAAGTGTATTCTCCTCCCATGTTGGGAATTTTTCGGAGGATTTTTTTGCGTTTTCCCCTATATATTCCCTTAACCTTTTATCCTTAGCCAAGGTTATACAATACTCTCTAAATTTTTTTAAGTTAAAGTTCTTGGCGTAAAATCCGTTGTATTCGTTCTTTATAACCCTATCCGTTGAATGGGCTTTAAAAGATACTGTTGGTAATCCGTAATATAGACTTTCAACCATCACAGCCGTCAAATTGCCGTATATATAAGGCATAATAACAAAATCAACGGCCGAATATACGATGTTCATTTTGGTATGGGGAATTTGTTCTATTATAATAGAATTCATTTTTCTAATCCATTCTTCTTTGGGTTTTAACTTCCCATTCCCAACTATTATTAACCTATAAGGATCACCTTTATGGTATATTTTGGGTAAAAAGTGTATTCCCTTAAACTTTGAAAACCTGCCAATAAAGGCACCTATAACATCATCTTTGGGTAATTTTAATAATTCCCTGGCTTCCGCTTTATCAATTTTTGGATACACGGGTTTAGGGTTTAATAACATAACATAATTAACATTATACATTTTTGCCAACTCTTCGCCTTTTGAACCGTCATCTATTATTAAAAAAATATCGGCACCCCCTTTAAAGGCTTTGTCAAGTTTTCTATACCTGTAAAGGTGTAGAGGGTAAAGGATTTTATTTATCATCCTTAAAGGAAACCTTTCAAATATACCGTATATGCTAACAACAAACCTTTGGGGTTTTAACCTTTTAACCAATTCCTTGGCATAAGGGTAGGGTATTTCGGATTGGCACCATATAGTTTTATATTTATCGTATTTTGGCCTTTCGTTTGGGGAAATTACCTCATATTCAAGCGAGTTTTTTAACAAGGGCTTTAAATAAAACACCTCGGGATAGGAATAAACATCGCCTTTTAACCATTCTTCCTTCCAAGGGGTAATTATAAGCAAATCCAATGAGGTTGATATTATAATGGGGGATATTAAAAAGATTGGTTAACATAAGTACAATTATGTGTATACCCCCTTAATCAGAAAACCACCCTTATTTTCTCGGCAAACCCACCTTTTATTTCCACCTCAACCACACTCATCGCACAGTTTATAACAACCGTTCCCTTAAACCTCATCCATCTACCCCCGTAATTGTGGGCGTGCCCGCACAATACAAGGGGAACCAAATGGTAATAACTTTCCAAAAACTCCCTTAAAGACTTTGAGCCTATATTCGTACCCCTTGGAATCTTATCCAAAATTCCATAAGGCGGTGCGTGTGAAATTATTATTACCTTTTCTCCAATTTTTAAGGCTTTTTCCAAAACTTCCCAATAATATTTCTCTTGCCTCCTCGTAATTCCCCCTATGGGGTCGGTTGAACCCTCTAAACCCACAAAATTGTAAAAACACTTAAATGATTTTCCGCTTATCCTTACCGCACCCTTGGAATTTAAGTTTATTATAGGGTCGTCGTTCCCTTCAACATACAAAAAGGCCTTTTTGGGTATATTTACCAATTTGCTTAAAACACCCTCGGATTTTCCATACTTCCTATAATACCCGTTTATGTATCTTTCAAGGGATTCGCTTATAACCGGGTAATCCCTTTCCGATATTAAGTTTAAAATCCCATCCCCTGCAAATATTAAAAAATCCGGAACATCGCATTTTTTTAATACCTCAACCAAAAAATCACCCCTCAACTTCCCCTGCCAATCGGAAAAGCATAAAATTTTCAAGGGTGGATATTATAAAGTTTGGGTATATAGGGGATATTGCACTATCATAATAGAACAAATCGGCCATTTAAGTATCAGTTTATACGAACAATATCCATTGCCGGTTAAAACGATTTTTGTATTGCGCCTTCCGACTCATGAGAAAAATCTATTATAATAGAACAAAGATTATTTTATTATAACCGAACAATAGTCCATAGCCGATGAAACGCCACATTCCCAACATTGCGGACTTAGAATATTCGGAACTTATGGACATAAAAAAGGTGGCCTTTATAATGGCTGGGGGAAAAGGTGAAAGGCTTTGGCCATTATCAACCGAGGAAAGACCCAAGCAACTTATACCCCTGTTAAACGGAAAAAGTCTTTTAGATTTGGCCGTTGAAAGGGTTGGAGATCTGGCAGAAGTTATAATCCTAACAAATCAAAAAATAGCGGATAAAGTTAAGGGAAACTTTAAAACCTTTGTTGAACCCATACCCAAAAACACCGCCCCTGCTTTAATATATGCCACATATAAGGTTCATAAAGAATATGGAAACACCCTTATAGCAGCCCTACCCTCAGACCATTACATTGGGGATATTGAAAACTTCCGACAAACCCTTAAAAAAGCATACGAATACGCTTACAAAACCAAGCACATAATAACATTTGGTATAAAACCCACATATCCGCATACCGGGTATGGATACATTGAGAGGGGGGAAAGGTTTGAAGGCAACATTTATAAAGTAAAAAAATTCCATGAAAAACCGAATAAGGAAAAGGCGGAAGAGTATATAAGGTCGGGTAATTTCTATTGGAATTCGGGAATGTTTGTTTGGGAAAGTGGGTTATTTCTTGAAACGGTTAAAGATGTGGCACCGGAAATATACGGGATATTGGATTTAAATGAAAGGGAATTCTTTGAGAGGGCTCCGGAAATATCCATAGACTATGCGGTTATGGAAAAAACCAATAGAATAATGGTTATAGAGGCAAACTTTAAATGGCTTGATGTGGGTTCTTATAGGAGTTTATACGAGATTCTACCCAAAGATGAAATCGGAAACGCTTACAGGAATATTAAACCCTTTGCTATAAACTCTTCAAAGAATTTAACCATAACGGAAAAGGAGGTTGTTTTAATTGGTGTTGAGGGGATTGCTGTGGTTGAAACGGAAAACATAATAATGGTTTTAAAACTTGAAAACGATCAGGATGTTAGGGAAGCGGCGAGGAGGTTTAAAAAATGAAAATAGGAACTATATGTGTGCATGCGGGACTTGAACCGGATGAGGTAACGGGGGCGGTATCACCCCCTATATATCAAACATCAACATATGTTCAGGATGAACCCGGAAAGCCCAAAAAGGGTAAATACGAGTATAGTAGAACAATAAACCCCACAAGGGAAAGGCTTGAAGGGGCGATCGCCAAACTTGAAGGGGTAAAATACGGCTTGGCCTTCTCATCGGGTATGGCCGCAATTGATACGGTATTAAAAAACCTTGAAGTGGGTTCCGTTGTTTTGTGCGAAGAGGACGCATACGGGGGAACAAAAAGGATATTAAACTATTATCAAAGAAGGGGTTATTTAAGGGTGCATTATGCGGATTTTAAGGATTACGAAAACTTGGCCGTAGCGGTGGAAACCCTAAAACCAAATATAATATGGTTTGAAACCCCAACAAACCCCTTAATGAAGGTTATAAACATAAGAAGGGTGGTTGATATAAGGAATGGGAAAAGTCCGAAGAGTTTAATAGTGGTTGATAATACATTTGCATCGCCGATTATACAAAGGCCTGCGGATTACGGGGTTGATATAATAATACACAGCGGAACGAAGTATTTGGCGGGGCATAGCGATGTGGTTATAGGTTTGATAGCAACGGATAACGAAGAAATTTACAAAGAACTGAAATTTTTACAGAATGCGGCGGGTGCGGTTCCGGGCCCATTTGACTGTTTTCTAACCCTTAGGGGTATAAGGACACTGCATTTAAGGGTTAAAGCCCATAGTGAAAACGCATACGAAGTTGCACAATTTCTAAAAGAACATCCAAAGGTTGAAAGGGTTTATTATCCCGGATTTGATGGGGATGCAAAGGATCAAATGGTGATGTTTGGGGGTATGCTTTCGGTTAGGTTTAAAGATGAAGATACCGCTTTAAAGTTTGTAAAGGGTTTAAAACTCTTTTCCCTTGCCGAAAGCCTTGGGGGTGTTGAAAGTTTGGTATCAATACCCGCACTGATGACCCACGCTTCCCTACCCTACGAGGAGAGGATTAAAAGGGGTATAGATGAAAAACTCGTCAGGTTGTCGGTGGGGGTTGAGGATAAAGAGGACATTTTAAAGGATATTGAAAGCGCTTTGAACGGCATTTGAGCGGGGGTGCTCAAACCGACTTAAACATCCACCCCCTACAAGTTTATTATACCCGCACTATGAAGAACATATACGAACTTTTACAGGCCATAGAAATAGGTGATAGGGTTGAATTGGATGGCTTTGGGTTCTATCCGATATTAATACGGGACGAGGTTGTTAGGGATGAAGAATATGAGGAATATGAAACTATATATGATGCACTTAAAAATGGAACCGCAAAAATATACGAGGAGGAAACGCCCCAAGTTCCAGAGGTAATAGTTGAAGTTCTCGGGGAGAAGAAGGTTATAATACCCGAAGGCTTTATCATAAAGGGTGGAAAACAGACAAGGGTTATAAGTATAACAATAGTGCTGAGTAAAGGAAAACATAACATAGGAGTCTTTTGTGTTGAAAGGGGAAGGTGGTCCGGTTCTCGCGAATTTAAGGATGTTATAGTTATGGATAGCGTGAGTAGGGCGATAAAAAATCTAACCATGAACCAAGGAGTGATATGGGATTTTATAGATATCCTATACCGAGTTTTAGAGGATGATAAGGATTATAGAGAATCTTTTAGTAGTCCTTTTGGGTTTGAAAGTACAAGGAGTTATGAGGGGATATACAATAAACTTTATAGTAATATACGATGGGTGGAAGGTTATAATCCCGGAGAAAAAGAAATAGGAGTTGTGTTTGGGGATAACGAGTTGCATATTGAGTTTTTCGAAAGTCCAAATATATGGAAAAAACTCGCAAGGCAAACCTTAACAAGCCATCTAATGGGGGAAATCATATCCCAGAAATTAAAGAAAAGGGGTATATCCATAATTGATAGATTTGGGATAGATTTTAATACAACTTTGTCTTCAAGGAATATAAACGAAAACAACAAAGTCCTATACTCTAAGTATGCCACGGGGATAATTTCAAATCCATATGTATATTTTGCAATAATCCCCCATGAACCTAATCTTTCAGAGGAAAGGCTTAAATTACTATTATCATTATCTGATAAACATCCGGAAAACTTTGACATTAAAGAGGCCTATGAGTATATATACAACTTCCATAAGAATAAAAAATCACCTTGGTATCTCGTTCCTATAAGGAATTTTATTTCATACTTGGAGTTTGTTAATTTAATGCCGAAACCATCAAAAGCATCGGATGCCGATATGTATGCGACATTCGTTCATAGTTTATCTGGAATTCTAAATTGGGCGATTTTCTACGATAAAAACATTTTACAAAAGGCATATTTCGGTTTGAGGGCGATAGAGGAAAAACACAATATCCCCAAACTTGGAAAAACAACAATATTATCTATGATAGAAAATCCCGGTAAAATGATGGAATTAAAACTACTTGCTTTATACGAGTTTCTAAAAGACAACCCCATGTATGCAAACTCCATATTCTACAAACAAAGCGTTAAAATGCTTTCCAGCGAAGATATAAAGGATAATATAAGGGAATATATTAGGAGGTTGGTATGGATATAAGGATGAGAATGGAAAAGTATGTGAAAAAATTGGGGCATTTAAACGAGAGTTTGGAGATTGAAGATACGGTTAAAAGGTTGTTTGAAATCGTGGATGTTATAGAAAGGTTAAAAGGTTTATATGGGGGTAAAAACGAGGAATTGAAGGATTTAGAAGAGGAGGTTAAAGATATGGTTTATGATATGGTGGGTATATTAAAGGATATGGCAAGGTTTAGGGATGTAGATAGTTTGGAGGATTATGTAATTTTAAGGAACAGACTTTTGGAGATTGAAAACGAGGTTATGGAAATGATCAGCTATATAATAGGAGGTTGAGGTATGAAGATAATAAGCGGTAAGAGCCTAAGGAGAATAATAGCGAAGGGGCGTTCGGGTTTTGATTTGGACTTCGTTGGTTGTGAGCACAATGGGATATACGGCTTTTTCAGCTGTATGCACGGTGTGAAAAGCGATATAAGGAACTATTTAGAGGGTCTATTAAGGACTGCTAACGATGATCAGGTTATAGATGAATTTATCCAAAACGCTTTTGATGCGGGTGCAAGTAAGGTTTATATAAACCTATACGACGACAAATACCTTGTGGTTATAAACAACGGTAAAAAGTTTAAAATTAATGAGATAAAGAATATACTAAACATAGGACAGAGTGAGAAGTCAGAGGACTGTAGCAAAATAGGTAGGTCCGGAATAGGTTTTAAGAAGTCAAAGGACTGTAGCAAAATAGGTAGGTTCGGAATAGGTTTTAAGTTGAT
>CAYRSH010000013.1:0-30610 GCA_964426895.1 uncultured bacterium | reverse complement strand
GTTTCCTTTAACATCTTATCCGTCTCTTTTTGACTTTCCGCGAGTTCTTTTAATTTCTTATCCGTTTCCTCTTGGGCTTTTCTTAACTCTTTTATTTGCCTATCCGTTTCCTCTTGACTTTTTGCCAGTCTGTCCAGCCTTTCACCGACTTTATTTAGTCTTTCACCTACCTCTTTTAGTATTTCCCATATTTCTTTTGCATTTTCCATACAATGGGAATTATAAACCTGAAAAGCCTTTTAGATTCAAATTTTTCACATCCTAAACTTTTCCCCAAGATATATTTCTCTTGCCTTTGGGTCGTTGATCAAATCCTGTGTTGAACCTTCAAGCAATATTTTCCCATCGTAAATTATATAAGCCCTGTCGGTAATTTCCAATGTCTCCCTAACATTGTGATCCGTTATGATCACACCAATGCCCATGCTTTTCAACTTTAATACGATTTCCTGTATTTCTTCCCTTGTTTTCGGATCAACGGCGGCAAAGGGTTCGTCAAGGAGCAGGAATTTAGGGTTTAAAACGATTGCCCTTGCAACTTCAACCCTCCTCCTTTCCCCACCCGAAAGTTGAATTCCGAGGTTCTTCACCACTTTTTTTAAATTTAATAATTCTATAACCTCCTCTGTCCTTTTCTTTGCTTCGCTTCTCTTGACACCCCTCATTTCAAGAACACCGTATATATTATCCCAAACGGAAAGGTATCTAAATACGGAAGGTTCCTGCGGTAAATACCCTATCCCCAAACGGGCACGCTTAAACATGGGTAATTTTGTAATATCCTTTCCGTCCAAATAAACCTTACCACCATTGGGTTTTATGGCCCCAACTATCATATAAAATGTTGTAGTTTTACCCGCTCCATTCGGTCCCAAAAGCCCCACTATCTCCCCCTGCTTAACCGATACCGAAACTCCATTAACAACTTTTCTTTTTTTGTATATCTTTACGAGGTTATCCGTCTTTAAAACCGAACTCATAGACCCTTTATTATACTTTCGGCAACTTTAATAATGGCCTTTGAACTCGGGGCATCGGGATAGGCTTCAACAACGGGTATTCCGTTATCCCCACTCGTGGATATGTATTCGTCTATCGGTATGCTTGCAAGTAAGGGTATCCCCGTCATTTCCGATAACCTTTTACCACCCCCTTGCCCGAATATGTAATACTTTTTCCCGCTATCCGGACACACGAAATAGGCCATATTTTCAACAATTCCGAGCACCTTTACCTCTAACTTTTCAAACCCGTTTATAGCCCTCAAAACATCGGCAATCGCCACCAATTGGGGTGTTGTTATCATTAACACACCCTTAACATCAAATAGTTGAGCCAAGGATAACTGGGCATCACCCGTTCCGGGTGGTAAATCAACCACCAGAAAGTCCAATTCGCCCCAATCCGTCTGAAGCATAAGTTCCTCATACGCCTTGTGAAACATAGCCCCACGCCAGAGTATTGGGGTTTTTTCATCTACGAGTATTCCGAAGGATACAACCTTAACCCCAAACCTTTCAGGGGGTAGAAACTTGTTCTTGTCGGGTGCAACCCTCATCCTCTCCTCCTTTAAACCCAGCATAACTGTTATGGTTGGTCCGTATATATCCGCATCAAACAGCCCCACTCTATAACCGAGTCTCTTAAAGGCATACGCTAAATTCACCGCAAAGGTGGATTTTCCAACCCCCCCTTTACCACTTGCAACCGCAATAATATTTTTAACCCCCGGGATTTCGCGCTTTTTAAAGGGTGCTTGGGGTTGAACTTTTGGTGGGGGTGGGGTTTTTTTCAATTTGGTTTTTATAATAACTTCTTTGAACCCCCCTTTTAGGAGTTCCTCCCTAACCTTATCCTGCAAATCAAGAGCATCATCTTCCATATCCTCGGGTATGTTTAAAACGATCTCAACCCTCCCACTCTCAACCGTTAAATTACCTAAAAATCCTCCGCTGACAAGGTTTTTCCCGTTTATCTCTATTGTTTTCAAAATATCCAAAGCCTTCTTTGAAGTCATAAAGGGAATTCTAAGGTTGGTAAAAATATGATTTTGTGGGATTACGCACGAGAAGACTTTTATCCGCCAAAGTGCGAAGTATTCTCCTCATTACTACTCTGGGAAACCGCCCCCCTTATAATTTTTTCACCTTGAAAGTTGTGGGTATTCTTTTGGCGGGTGGAAAATCCAAAAGGTTTGGGAGCGATAAGAGATTTGCCGTTTATGGAGGAAAAACCTTCATTGAAAGGTGTTTGGAAACCTTAACAAGGTGCTTTGATGAGGTTTATATATCCGCGGAAAGGGGTTTTAAATATGATAATTTCCCCATAATTGAGGACTATGAGAATCACATGGGTCCCCTCTTCGCAATAATGGGTGTTATGGAAAGGGTGAAATCCGAGGGCTTTGTTTTTACCACCGTTGATATGCCATTTGTTTCCGATAAAACATTGAAATTCTTAAAGGATTGTTTGGAATCTTACCCTTTGGTGTGTTTGGATGTTGATGGAAATTTATCCTTCCCCATAGGTATAAGGGGGGAGTGCCTTTTTAGGTTAAAGGGTTGGGTGTTAAACGGCGAAAAATCCTTATTTAAAATTCTGCAAGGGGAAGGGGTTAAGGCAATAAAAGTTAATAAAAACTTGGAGTTTATGAACATAAACACACCGGAAGATTTAAGGGCTATTTTATAACCCTACCCCTGTATATCAACCAAAAGATATGCCAATTGTGAAACAACCGAATTTTTATGGGTCTTCTTATACAGTTTAATGGTGGCAAGTGCGCATTTATGCACAAATAGCATGTTGGGGGTTTGGTTTAAGGTAAAACGGGTTTTCTAATCCCGTTCGTGGGTTCAGGGGTGTGTTACTATCACATAGTAAGACACGGCTTCATTTATACCTTATAGTCGCATAAAATACCGGGATATCCCAAGTAAAACGGGATTGACGATTTGATTGTGGGATAAAATTTTGCTATCGGGATTTCCCATTAACCTTTTCTTAAAACCCCCCTCTTTTTAATCTTTTATTAAGGGTGAAAACACTAAAATCCCAATTCCATTGCCGCCTGTTTCAGTATCTCCGCACTTTTACGCAGTTTGTTTCTCTCCTCATCCGACAAGTCCGGATAAAGCGTAGTTTTTACCCCCTCCCAACCCACTATACGGGGAAGGGATAACGCTACATCCTTTACCCCTTCAACATCTTCGTTTAATATTGAAAGTGTCATAACCATTCCTTCGTTGTCCCTTATAGCCTCCACTATAGCCGATACCCCCGCTGCTATGCCAAAATATGTTGCCCCTTTCCCCTCAATTATTTTGTATGCCGCATATCTAACCTCATTATCTATTTTTTGTTTTATTTCATCGTTCAGGGGTTTTCCCAACTTTTCGGCTACTTTATCCAACTTTAACCCTCCTACCCTCGCACTTGACCATACCAAGACCTCCGAGTCCCCATGCTCTCCTATTACATATGCGTGTACCGATTTTGGGGAAACGCCCAAATGTCTTGCGAGAAGCGATTTAAACCTTGCCGTATCTAATATGGTTCCCGAACCTATAACCCTCTCTGGAGGTAAACCGCTTATCTTAGTAGTTATCTGGGTCATAACATCCACGGGATTCGTAACTACTACAATCACCAGGTCATCAGGAGCAAACTTTAAAAGGCGGGGGATTATTTGGCGGAAAACTTCCGTATTTCTGTCCAAAAGTTGTAATCTCGTTTCTCCCGGTCGCTGCGCCACGCCTGCGGCTATAACGACCACCTTTGCATCCCTTAGATCCTCATAATCGCCCGCATATATTTTCACGGTGTGTGAGAATGGCGTTGCGTGTAAGATGTCTTCCGCGTGGGCTATTGCTAATTTCCTGTCAATGTCTATTAGAACTATTTCCGAAGCCACATTTTTCAATGTTAGTGCGTATGCGGTTGTACTCCCAACAAAACCACTTCCAATAATCCCAACTTTCATAAGGGGAGAATTATAAAGATGTTCTTACCTAATCAAGACCTTTTTGTATTTACCGTTCTGCAAAACGAAGTATATCCCCATCTTCAAGGGAATAAACCCCTTCCCGCTGGCGACCCTTTGACCGTTTATCCCATAAACCTCAACAAAGCCATCGCTTCTTATTCCTCCTTTCAGGTAAGTTATACCCTTTTCCCGCTTATAACCTTCCGCTATTTCAACAACGGATGAATAATCAACCATCCATACACCCCTCCCGTGGGTCGCAACATATAACTTGTTATATACCGTATTAACATCAAGGTTAAATACTATGGCATTTGGCAGCCCCGAAACCTTTGTATAATTTACTTGATCCAAGGTGTAATAAACCCCGTCATCCGTACCAACGAAAATAATGTAAGGGTTAACCGTAAAGTCTATTGCCAATGCCCTAACATTCCTTCCGGTTGGTAAATCCCCGCTTATGTTTTGCCAAGTTTGTCCGGCATCCGATGAGCGCAAAACCCTTGGACCGCTTGTCCTCCTCAAAGTTATATAAACCTCTGAACCGTTATTCGGATTAACCCATATGTCCGTTATAGGTCCGGAAGCGGGTAGGGTTCTCATAATCCATGTGTTTCCCCCGTCGGGTGTAAAGTAAAACCTACCCGTGCTTGAACCCGTGTATATTGTATCCGTGCTTGTATATGAAAATGCCGCCGAGAGTAAATAACCGCTTCCGCCCGTTAGATCCCCGCTAATGGTTGTCCAGGTATTCCCCCCATCCGTTGATTTCCACAACCTATGAGAACCCGCTATAATAATGGGACCACTCCTATGACCCTCTAAGGGTCCGTTGGCCCAAGAAACCCTGTCATATCTCCAAGGTGAATTTATGGTTCTTTCAAGGACAGCGGAACTTCCCGTCCATCTGAACCTGTAAAGGGGATTTGTGTAAATGTAAGATGTATAAAAGTATATGGGGTTATCGGGTCTCCAAAGCACCGGACCCCCATCGCCTCCGGAAACCTCATCCCAATTTATGCTCCCGGAAAACATCGGGGTTCCGTTATCCTGAGTGCCGCCAACCACCAAAAGGGTATCCAATGGATGGGCATCAATTGTGTAAAATTGCGTTAATTCCAAATCCTCGTTTAGATTTACCCATGAGTTTCCGTTGTCATAACTCTTCCAAACACCCCCATCACACGCAACCCATAAAACATTCCCAGCACCAAAGGCCATATGGTGTATATCCGGATGTACATGCCCGCTTGAATCTCTGTTGGTTATATCCTCCCATGTGTTTCCACCATCGGTACTCCTAACTATACCGTAGGTTGAGGAGTTATAAGGATATTGCCCCCCGGCAAATACCATATTCGGATCGGTAGGATGTACCACTATGGTGTGGTTATAAAACCCTTGGAACCCCAAGTAATTGGGTGTGTTTGTTAGTTGTACCCATGTTGCGCCTCCATCGGTTGATTTATAAAAGGCCTTTAAAGAATAATCGGAATTCCCAAAACCGACATATATGACATCCGGGTTGCTTGGGGAAATACCAATTTGTGCCCTAAAATAGCCATAGGTTGGTAGGGATGTAATCCTCATCCATGTATCTCCCCCATCGGTTGATTTATAAATACCCGAATACAATGTTGCCGCAAAGAGAACATTCGGATTATCTCCCCTATAAACCAAATCGTTTGCATGATCGCCCGACAAAACATTCACCCAAGTGCTTCCCCCATCCGTTGATCTAACCACACCCCTATCGCTTGCGACAAATATTGTGTTCGTATCGTTTGGCATAACAATTATCCGGGATATGTAATACCCGACCACACTTGCCGGTGCAACCTTCGTCCAAGTCATACCCCCATCCGTTGATTTAAAAAGGCCATCTCCCGGAAAACATACGGCGCAATAATGCAATTCACCCGAGCCGTACCATATTACATTTGTATTTAATGGGTTGAAGGCTAACGCCCCACCCGTTAAAACCGGCAGGTTATCCGTTAATGGTATCCATGTGTTTCCCCCATCCGTGGTTTTCCAAACACCCCCTCCCGCAGAAGATATATAGGCAACTCCGGTATCCGTTGGATGCGGCAAAACAAAAGATACCCTACCGCTGGCCTTACCGTCGGAAAAACCCACCCCATAAATTGGTCTCGGCCCTATAAACCTCGTGGTTATTGAACTCGGTATATTCGCCGAGAATACGCTTCCCACATTAACCCATTCACCCTTTAACCTCGCCCTTTCCTCCAATCCTTCGGGCCCTAAAAACTCCATATCTCCAAGGGCTATTATTCCAAGCATATCGGATATTTTAAAGGTGATTATCATAACCTTCAACCTCGGGAATCAAACAAGGGTATAATTCCCGCTTTATGCACAGGGCTGTTGATTTATATCCTTATGTAAAGGCGAATTTGAGGAAAAGGTATCCCTACGATGACGGTTGGATTATAAGGAAACTTGATAGGGAGAAGAACAACCCGGATTTTGTGGTTGATAGGAGGAGAAAGGGCTTTGTTGAAAGGGCTGTGGTTGAGGTTGTACCCGAGTGTGAAATAACCGAGGAGCATATAAAAAAACTATACGAATTTGCCGAGAAACTAAAAGAGGAAGGGGTAGAAATAATCGCAAAGATTTTGGTTATTTGCAGGGGATCAAATACGAATATCGTTCCGGAAGATATTGAGGTTATGGTTTTGAGGAGTTGCGAGTGTAATCAAACATAATACCTCTCTATATACCTTAAAAACTCCCCTTCTATCTCCCTTTTCGCCTTTCTCTCCGGGTCGTATCCAACCTGAACGGTTTTCCCTTTGGCGCACAATTCCCCATTTTCGTTGTAAATCTCATAATCTATTGTAAAACTCGTTTTACCTATTCTGCTAACCCAAGCCCTTATAGTTATCGTTTCCAAGTATATGGGTTTTATGTAATCCACCTCCGCATGCGCTATTACGAAATGAAAATTTCCGTATTTTTGGTAATACTCCGCAAACATCTTTACCCTCGCGTGTTCAAAATACGATAGATATACGGCGTTATTCACATGCCCCAAGGTATCAAGGTCAGCGTACCTGACATCCTCCTTAACCTCTATCGGTTTTCCCATCAAATTTTTCCAACAAAATCCTCAAAGATTTTGTAAAGTTTTACAAGCGAATCAAAGGAAACCCACTCGTCATCCCCATGTATATCCCCCCCTTCGGGATATATCATAACAACGGGTATATCCTTTGCCGCAAAAAACCTCCCGTCCGTCGCCCCATGGGTTTTTCCAAACTTGGTATCACCTATTACTTCCCTTACACTATCAATAAAGGTTTTAACCAAAGGGTTGTTTATGTCCGTTGAGAAGGGATGCCCCTCGGACAGAACTTCCATCTTTCCCCCATACTTTTTAACCAGATATGAAACCCCGTACTTTATCTCATCAAGGGTAAAGGGTGAAACAAACCTCAAATCAAACTCCGCCCGGGCATAAGGGGGTATCTGATTGACCTTATTTCCACCTTTGAAAGTTCCCATAACAACCGTATTGTGCCAGTGTTCGGGGTCATCCGATTCGTAAAGGATAAAGTTTTTTAAGTCTTCGTAAAACTTTAAAACCTTTTCTATTGCACTATCCCCAAGCCAAGGCATGGAACCGTGAGCCGGTTTTCCCCTAAACTCAACCGCAAAGTGAAATGCCCCCTTTTCATCCGTTATAATGGTGAAATTCTCCCCCGAATCCGGAATAACGGCCAAATCGCAGGTATAACCCTTATCCTCCACCAGATACCTAACGCCGTTATAACTGCCAATCTCTTCATCCGTCGTTAGCATAAGCGCTATGTTTTTATCTTCACCCATATCCGCCAAATCTTTAAAGAGTTTTATCATAACCGCGGAAGGCCCCTTCATATCAAGGGCACCTCTACCGAATATTTTCCCATCTTTCTCCAAGGGTACGAACTGCTCATCCCTTGCCGGAACCACATCCAAATGCCCTGCGAATATCACCTTAAAGTGTTTGGACTTCGCATATTTTGAAAACTTAACCACCAAGGATGGTTTTCCGTTCCTCATATACCTTTCTATTACGAGATTGGGTGAGTTCAAAAACTTTTCCACATAATCTATTATCGCCAAAAGTTGCTCCGGATTTTCGGCAGTTGTTCTAAATTGTATTAGGTTTTTTAACAATTGTTTAAGCGACTCCATAACCGAGTATTATACCAATGAAAAAACCAAACGGTGGTAAAATACCAACTCGTGAAAAGGTATTTAATAACGAGCGCATTGCCTTATGCAAACGGGCCGATACATATCGGGCACTTGGCCGGTGCGTACCTTCCAGCGGATATATATACGAGGTTTTTAAAGTTTAAGGGTTTTGATGCCATACACATTTGCGGAACGGATGAGCACGGGGTTGCGATAACCTTGGCCGCATACAAAGAGGGAATTACGCCAAAAGAATTGGTTGACAAGTACCACGAGAGAATAAAAAACGATTTCAAACTTATGGGAATAGAATTTGACCACTTTTCAAGGACAACAAACCCCATACATTATAAGATTTCCCAGGAGTTTTTCTTAACCCTTCACAAAAAGGGATATTTGGAAAAAAGGAAGATGAAACAGTTTTATAGCCCTGCCGAGGGGAAATTCCTGCCCGATAGGTATATAGTGGGCAAGTGTCCTTATTGCGGGTATGAAGAGGCGAGGGGAGATCAGTGTGAAAAATGCGGGAGGCAATTGGAACCCACGCAACTCATAAACCCGAGATCCGCAATAAGCGGTGTTAATTTGGAGTTGAGGGAGACGGTACATTGGTTTTTTAAACTTTCCCTTTTTAAGGATAAACTTGAAGAGTGGTTAAAGGAAAAGGAGAATTGGAAACCCTTTGTTAAGGAGTTCGCGTTATCATGGGTTAAGGAATTGGAGGACAGGGCTATAACGCGGGATTTGGACTGGGGTGTTCCCGTTCCCTTGGATGACCCGGATGCCAATGGGAAGGTTTTGTATGTTTGGTTTGATGCCCCAATAGGTTATATAAGCGCCACCGTGGAATTCTTACCGGATAAGTGGCAGGATTATTGGAAAAACCCCGACACAAGAATAATCCACTTCATAGGGAAGGATAATATTGTGTTTCATACGGTAATATGGCCGGCGATGTTGATGGCACACGGGGAATACAATCTCCCATCCGATGTTCCGGCAAACGCGTTTTTAAACCTTATGGGTAGAAAGTTATCCACATCCAAGGGGTACGCCATTTGGGCTGATGAGCTGGCAAAATCCGTTGGTCAAGACATAGCAAGGTATGCAATAGCCCTATACATACCGGAAAAGGACGATTCGGATTTTAATGTTATAGACGCATTTAACCGCACAAATGCCGAATTGGTTGATAGTTTTGGCAATTTAGCCCAAAGGGTTTTAACATTTATAAACGGGCACTTTTCCGGCAATGTCCCCCATCCGGATAAGATATTACCCGAGGATGAGCAGGTTTTCAATTACATTTCGGAAAAGGTTAGATCTTACGAGGAGAATTTGATAAACTTCAACTTCCGCTTGGCATTAAAGGATGCGGTTGAGATTAGCAACGAACTCAACAGATATTTTGAGCATCAAAGACCTTGGAAACTCGTGAAGGAGAACCCCGAAAGGGCTAAAACGGTTTTGTATGTGGCATATCAGGGCTTAAAGGTGGCATCCGCTTTGTTTTACCCTTATGTCCCTTCATCCGTTCAAAGGTTATGGGAATATATGAACATATCGGGAGATTTTGACGATTTAACCAGGATTTCACCCGAATTATCGGGAAATACGGTAAAGAAAAGCCAGCCTTTGTATAAAAAGTTGGATAAAAGTGTAATTGATGGTTGGGTTGAAATCCTAAATCAGAGGGTTAAGGGGGTTGAAGAAAAGGATGAGAGGATTTCCTACGAGGAGTTTAGAAAGGTTAAACTCGTAGTGGGTAGGGTTTTGGAGGCGGAAAGGGTTAAGGGAACGGATAAACTCTTAAAACTAAAAGTTGATTTAGGAAAAGAGGTTAGGACAATTGTGGCGGGTATAGCGGAAAAATATAATCCGGAAGAGGTTGTGGGGAAGAAAATTGTTGTGGTATCAAACCTCCAAAAGAAGAGGATAAAGGGTATAGAATCCGATGGTATGCTCCTAGCCGCTACGGATAGGGATGGAAAACCAATACTCATAACACCGGAAGGGGATGTCCCGGAAGGCAGTGAGGTGAGTTGAAAGAGGATACATTGAGAACATTGGCCCTCGTAGGGGGATATATATCCCTTATAGTTGGGATATTTCTGGCCTTTGGCAAAGAGTGGGGTTCTCTTATACTCCTCCTCATATCGTCGGTTTCCTTTTACCACGGGAGGGATGGATTAATGGGTTCAATATCCCTCGGGTTGTTCCTTATAATAATCCTGCGTATGGTTTCCTATATCCTTTTGCCCATAGGTTTGGCATTGGTTATAGCGTTTGTTTTTCTACCCGTCGTATCCTTTTTGGAAAGGTATAAAATCCCCCGTTGGCTATCTTCTTTGGTGATAATTTTGGGGATGTTTATTTTCATATCCACCGCTGGCTTTTTGTTAGTATACAATGTATATAACCAAGGCTACCAACTCCTTAAAACCGTTGAGGCATATTACATGAACCCACAAGAGTTTGAGGTTTTTATAAGGAGTCATGTGAAAAACGAGGAATTGATAAACCTTTTGGTAAGCGCATACTCACAAACCTTTAAGGGCATTTACGAATACGATATATTAAATTACTTTCCAGCATTGAGAAACCTATTAACATCATCCATTGAAATCGTATTTTCCACGCTTCTGGGTTTGGTTATGGGTTTTTACGCGTTAAAGGATACAAAAGTAATAGCATCCGAGATTGAGGGGCTGTTACCCGAAAGGTTCAAGCCCATAATGGAAGAATCCTACTCAATTCTATCCCAATACTTTCGCGGTCAATTAACCGTGGCTACGATAGTGGGGGTGTTTGTGGGTTTATCCCTTCAAGTTCTCGGAATAAAATACGGACTCCTTATAGGTTTTATAGCGGGTTTGATGAATTTGATACCGAATGTGGGCTTTGCAATGACGGTATTGCTGGGAAGTATAATTCTACTGATTAGCGAACCCGGGATAGTTCCCTTTTTAAAATTCGCAATAGTGTTAATTCTGGATCAACTCCTTGAAACCTTAGTCCTAACACCGAGGATTCTCGGTAAAAGTGTAGGGTTGCACCCGGTTTTGGTTATAATAGCGTTAATAGCAGGTGCATCCCTTTTTGGGGCACTTGGCGTTATATTGGCGGTGCCCGGGGCGGCACTTCTGAGGAGTTTATGGATAAATAAAATAAAGGGGAAAATATGAAAAGGCTTAACTTAAGCGGTTGGAAACCCCGTAGAGGATTTTGGAAGTCTTTGGATATGGCTTTGGAGGGGATAGACACAAGGGGGATAAGCGTAATTTTGGTTGATGGGGAATATATGAAAGGGTTGAAAAAAAGGTTCTTCGGGAAGGAGGAATTATCGGATGTATTGACCTTTGTGTATGACGGGGTAAAGGAGGTGATTGTATGCCCGGAATATTTGGATTTTAACGAGGTTGAAGTGGCAAGAAGGATAATACACGGTATATTACACGCCCTTGGTTATGACCACAAGGTAAAAACCAAGGTTAAAGAAATGGAAGATTTGGAAAAGCGGATTTTGGAAAACTTTCTAAGCATATTTCGTAAAACATAAACCCCCATATAATACCCGCTTTATGCATATCCCCATGTTAAAGGTTGATGTGGCATTACCGAGGAACAAATGGAGGGAACTCCTTGAAGTACTTGAAAGTTGGGGACACTTTCATTCCGAAGAGTATAATGGGGATAATAAGGCTCGGTTGGAAGAGGATGAAAGCGAATTAAAGGCAAAGGCAAAAAGGGTTATATCATACATCGGTGAGATAGAAAGTTTTTTCGGGGAAATAACCCCTTTGCCCAATAGGGGGAATTTGGATTACGAGGGCGTGAAGAGGATAAGGGAGGGCTTACAGGGTTTTATAAGGGATATAAACTCTTTTGAAGAGGAGTTAAAAAAGCTTTCGGATTATTTTGAAATAGCGAGTGCCGTTGAAGGAATAAAAGAGGAAGGGGAAGAGGTTTTTGTGGTGGTTTTGGGTAAAGGGGAATCGGCTTCAAAGGAGATTTTAAAGAAATGGGCTTTGGAAAACAATGTTGAGGTTGTAGAAAGCGTTAAAGAGGATAGGGTTTTGCTGTTTTTGAAGACCAAGAGGGAAAATGCGGAAAGGGTCAAAAACTTTTTAGAAGAAAACGCCTTCCCATTGGTAAGGCCCCCAAAGGGATATAAAACCTTGGACGAGGTTAGGAAAGCCCTTGAAGAGGATATACCTTCTGCTTTAATGGGTTTAAAGGAAGAGGCGAAGGCTTCCTTTAATAGTGTTAAGGAGTTTTTGGAAAGGCAAAAGTATATAGCCGAAGATATCCTTTTTTACTTAGATGCCAAAGAAAAATATTTGGCCTTTTCTAAATTTTTAACCTCTATTAAGGGATGGATACCCGCCCATTTAAAAGAGGAGTTTTTAAAGATAATCAAAAACATTGATGATGGTGCGGTTGTAAAGTTTTCAAAACCCAAGAATTACGAGTTTGAAAATGTCCCTGTAGTTCTTAAAAATTCTCCACCCGCCTCCTATTACCAATCCTTCTTGGATTTGTATGCCCCTCCCGTTTATAAGACCGTAGATCCTTCCGTTTTTATCGCCTTATTTTTCCCAATATATTACGGTTTTATGCTCGGGGATGCGGGTTATGGTATAGTGGGTATGCTCCTATTCTGGCTACTCTCAAACGCCTTTAAGCCCAATTCTATGGGTTATAACCTCTCAATGGTGTATTTCATAAACTCCATTTTTGCCACAGTTTTTGGGATAATATTCGGCGAAATATTTGGGGATTTTGGTATAAAAATGGGGATAATACAACCCCTATTTCACAGAACCCACGAGGTTATAGACTTAATACTTATAGCCGTAGGTTTTGGGTTTTTACAAATGCTCCTCGGTATGCTCCTCGGTGTATATAACTATTGGATACTTGAACACAAAAAGCACTCATTATTTGAATTGGGAAGGTTTTTCGCAATACTCGGTATATTGTTGGCAGTCGTATCGTATGTTAGACTCCCGGGTATAACACCAGAATGGATGTATAATATTCCCCAATCCATAGGTTTGACGGGTTGGGTTTCAATATCCTTGGGTATGATACTTACGCTCATTGCCGAAGGCCCCCTTGGGGTCATAGAAATCTTTTCGGCTTTTGGTAATGTCCTGTCTTATGCACGATTGGCGGCGGTGGGTTTGGCATCCGCAATATTGGCCGAAATAGCAAACAAGTTTATAGAATTGGTTCCGATACCCGCCTTTGCCATATCGGTCGCCTTTATCTTTCACGCATTGGCATTTGTTTTAGGAATAGTGGATCCCACCATTCAGGGTATGCGTTTGCAATTCGTGGAATTCTTTACAAAGTTTTATGTTCCGGCAATTAAGTTGTTTAAACCTTTGAAAAAAGGAGGTGGAATATGATGAAAAAGGTATTAACGGCATTTTTTGGCATTACGGCCTTGCTGGTTCTTAGCGTTGGTTTCTTGATGGCCGCGGAGGCTCCTGCGGGTAAAGGTTGGGCGGTTTATTTGGGTTCGGGTTTGGCTATGGGATTATCGGCCATATCCACGGCGTATGCGCAGGCAAAAATAGGTTCCGCGGGTGCCGGGGCTCTGGCCGAAGATAAGACACTACAAATCCCTATCCTGATACTCTTGGCCCTTCCCGAAACCATCGTAATATTGGGATTCGTTATATCAATACTCATATTGGTGCTGTAAGGTGGAAGTAAGGGAACTGTTAGAGAGGGAGGTCCGCTCCAAGGTGTTGGAAATTATATCCGTTGCCGAGGAGCGGGCCTCCGAAATATTAAACACCGCTGAAAGGAAAAAGGAAGAGATTTTGCAAACCTACAAATCCCGGGCAGAGGAAGCCTTTAAAAAGGAATACCTTTCAATAATATCCCGCGCCCAAAAGGAGAGTTCTAAAAAGATCTTGGAGGTTCAAAGGGAAATACTCAACCTTGCAAAGGAAAGGGCGGAAAAAATATTAGAGGGAATCATAGAGGATAAAAATAGGTACGCCGAAATAATGAAAAACTTTGTAGAAGAAGCCTTAAAATATATGAAGAACAATGTGGAGGTTAGGGTAAACCCCCGGGATAAAGAACTTGCGGAGAGCGTTCTAAAAGAACTTCCCAGTGAATGGGTAATTAATCCCCCTAAAACGGTATCGGTTTGGGATGTTTATATAGGTACATGGAAGGTTGTTGAGGATAAAGGCGTATGGGGGGGTATGGTGTTTGTTGATAAGGGGAGGAATTTTATTTTGAACAGCGACTTAAAGGTCAGACTTGAAAGGGCTTACAATTTGATGTTGGAGGAGTTTAAAGGGGAGTTGGAAGTTGAAGGCTGAATTTGAAAGGGTATTTGAGGAGATACACAAGGCGGTTGTTGGGAACGATGACATAATTGAAAAGTTTTTGGTTTCAATCTTAGCCGATGGGCATGTTTTGATCGTGGGTGTGCCCGGTCTCGCAAAAACGCTTATGGTAAGGGCTTTTTCCAAAACCCTCGGTTTATCGTTTAGCAGGATACAATTTACCCCGGATCTTATGCCAACGGATATAACCGGTACGGAAATCCTAAGGGATGGCGATTTTGTATTTTCCAAAGGTCCAATCTTTGCAAATGTTATTTTGGCGGATGAGATAAACAGGGCACCACCAAAAACACAATCGGCATTGTTGGAGGTTATGCAGGAGAGGAGGGTTACCTATGGGGGGAAGGTTTATGAAGTTCCAAAACCCTTTTTTGTTTTGGCCACCCAAAACCCCATAGAGCAGGAGGGAACATATCCATTACCGGAAGCCCAACTTGACAGGTTTTTAATGGAAGTTGATGTATCCTATCCCCCTTATGAGGATGAGATAAAAATAGCAAATCTGGAAGGTTTTAGGAAATTGGAAGACATAAACACCGTCTTAAACAAGGAGGATATTAAAAGGTTTCAGGATGAGGTTCGCAAAATCCCCGTTCCGGAGCATGTGGTAAGGTATGCGGTTTCCCTCGTGAGAAATACCAGACCCGAAAACCCAAATTCCCCCAAAATCGTTAAAGAATTCGTTAGATACGGTGCCGGTCCGAGGGCTTCACAATTTTTGGTTTGGGCCTCAAAATCCTTGGCCTTTATAAGGGATAAGGCTACGCCAACGGGGGAGGATATTAAAGAACTCTTCCCTTATGTAGTAAAACATAGGATTATTTTACACTTTCGGGCGGAGGCGGAGGGGATAGGGATTAACGATGTGATAAACGAGGTGTTAAAAAGCATTAAAATTGATAAGTTATAGGACATTACTCATAAAAATCCTGTCCCTTGCGGGTGTAAAGTTTAAGTTCAGAAATGTTTACGGTGCATATATGGTTTTTTATAAAGGATTTGGGGCGGAATATTTTATGCAAAAAGGGGAAAAAGGTACTTTGAGTTTTATAAGGGATAACCTTGGAGAAGGGCAGGTTTTTGTGGATGTGGGGGCGTATGTGGGTTTTTTTAGTATATTTGCCTCAAAGATTGTTGGTAAAAACGGTAAAGTCTTAGCCTTTGAACCCAACCCACAAGCGCACAAAATCCTATTGGAAAACATAAAAATAAACCGTTGCGATAACATTTCCGCTTTTAATATCGCCCTTGGAAGTAGGGAGGGGTTTGCATTTTTGGACATTCCAAAGGGTAAGTCCAAAAGTGAGGCTACGGTTTTGAATGTTGAGAAAGGTGTTAAAGTTGCGGTTAAACCCTTGGATAATATCCTCAAAGGGATTGATATAAAAAGGGTTGATATGGTAAAAATAGATGTTGAGGGATGGGAGAATGAGGTTTTGAAGGGGATGAAAGAAACATTAATGAAGTACAGGCCTATCCTAATTGTGGAGAAGGGTCCTTTATTTCTCCTCGGATATGATTACCTTATGAACCTCGGGTACCGTCCTTTTAGATTCAAGGTTAATAAAAACTTCCCATCGCAAATCGTTGAGGTTAAGGATTACGATGAAGTGCCTTTATACGATAACATAATATTCCTTCCAAGATGAATGTTTTCGGATATTACAGGGAGGATGCCTTTGGCATTGATATGTCGTTTGCGTATTTATTGCCGAAACCGAAGGAATACATTCTGTTGGGTGAAAAGGCTCGGATTTTTAAGGAATTAAGCGGTTATATTTACGGATTTAAGGGTGTTATCCTTAGGTATGGGGAACTTGAAACGGGACCCATATTCATATCCGATTCGGGTTTCTTTTCGGATAGCATACATTACCTTTATAAAGTTGGAATACCTCCGGATTATGAAAACTGCAAGAGGTTTATAGAAAGGGGGGATTATCCGGGATTTACGCCGTTGAAATACACCAAGAGGGTAGGGGGAAGGGTGAGGATAGTTATAAACGGGGGTATAAGGTTTGAGGTTGTGGGTGAGGGTGGGGTTGAAATCAACAAATCGGAGTTTAAAGGTTTCCTTATGCTACCCAAACTGTATGGAAAATTCTGGTTTATAAAGTTTATTTTAATGGATGGGGAAAAGAGGGATAGGGCATTAACGGTTGAGAGTTGGTTTTATGAAACCCATTCGTCTTGAAATACAAACCACCTATCCGTCCATTTATACACCGCATCGTAAAGGGTTGAGGCATACCACTCAAGGGCATCATATACATCCTTTGGATAATAGGGTTCCGTTAAAAATCCGTAATATTTACCACAGGGTTGTAGGGGAACGCCACAACCGAAAACAACAGGGGTTTTCGTCTCAACGGATAAATTTGCGAATCCCGTAGGAAAAAACTTTTTACCCCTACCAAAGGGCATTGCTATCCCCTTGCGCTTTATATCCCTGTCGGAAACCAAATATACGAATTCTCCGTTTTTTACGGCTTCAACCAAAATGGGGTAAGAATTACCCATCGGTATTATTCTCATACCGAACCTACTCCTAAACTTTAAAAACTCCCTAAACCATTCGTCGGATGGAACTTCCGCAACTGCCACACCAGGAAAACCCAGTAATGAAGCAAAATTTGCCAACATTTCGGGTATTCCAATATGCGTCGTGGTTACTATTAAGGGTTTTCCTTTACTTTTAAACCATTTTAACACTTCAAGGTTTTCAACTTGTTTTAACCTCCCAAGGATTTCCTCTGCCGTCATATAAGGGAGGTATAGTGTATCCGTGGTGCAACCCCAAAAGTTTATAAAAGTTTTCTCCCATCCATCCGTATTTCCCCTTATCATTAAAAAGTTTTTCCTTACAATATTTGCCCTTTTTGAATTAATCTTTGGTTGTAAAAGACCCACCAACTTCATAATATCGCACATAACATCATATCCGATGCTATAAGAAGTAAATGTGAAAACCCTTAAAAGGGTTATCGTTAATTTTTTCTTTGCCTCTTTACTTAACAAGCGTTAATTCTATGTGTGAAACCTTGTGCGATGGAATAAAACTTTCGCCTTTATAATTCCCAAACAATGTTAATGCTCTATTTGTTATCCTTTGAAAAGGCCAAAGACTTTGCATTAAAAGACATAAACGGGAAGGAGTACAAACTTTCCGACTTTAAGGGTAAGGTTGTGGTTTTAGATTTCTGGGCTACCTGGTGTCCCCCTTGTAGGGCATCCTTACCGTTTTTTAACGAATTGTATAAAACTTACAAAGATAGCGGTTTGGTGGTTATAGGTATAAGTGTGGATATTAGTGAAAGGGCGGTTAAGAGGTTTGTAAATAACAAAAAGTTGGAGTACTTAATCCTTTTGGATAAGGACAACTTGGTATCCGATCTCTACAATGTATTTTCCATACCCACGACTATAATAATTGACAAAAACGGAAATGTGGTTATGAGGAGGACCGGGTTTTCCGAAAGTCATGCGAGGCTCTTTGAAAAAAAGGTTAAGGAACTATTAAAAGAAGTATGCGAAGGCTCCCCCTGTTGATATACGAAAAACCCTTAAATCCCGAGGAGGTTGTAAAAAGGGCTGAGGTTTGGGAAAAAATTTTTAAGGCAAAGGATATGGGAGAACCCGTTGAGGTGGTTATAAACCGTCATGTTAGGGATGATATTTATGAAATCCTCTTTGAGGACACCGTAAAAGGCTTGTTAAAATCCCCCAAGAAGCACGAGATAGGCGAAAGGGTTAAGGCAAAAGTGATAATAGCCGATTACACTACAAAAAAGTTTAGGACAAAATTGTATATTCCCGAAGTTGAAACAAACAAATTTGAACCCGGAAAGGTGTTTATCGGAAGGGTTTTAAAGGTTTCATCGGATGGGGGATTAATAGTAAATATAAAGGGTAAAAAATGCTATGTTCCAAGGAATAGGATAGGACCCGCTATCAAATACCCGCTCAGGGGATTGAAAAAGAGTAGTGTTGAGTGTTTGATTTTGAGGGTGGACGGTAAAAAGGTTATATGTGAAATATTAAAGGTTAGACCATGAAAAGGCTTATACCTTTTTTTATAATTTTTCTGGTTTATTGCGGTGGAAAAAAGCAGGAAAAAAAGGATCCATGGGATGAATACCTCCCAAAGGTTCAACAGATGTTTGAAGAAGTTGGAGGGGATACGGCTAGTTTAAGCGCCCTTTCTGATTCCCTTTATGCCTTTTACAAGAACCATCCGGACAGCAAGGGTAGGAAGGATGCGCTTTTCTACGCTTGCAACTGGGCGTATGCGTCTTTTAACTATCCCAAAACCGTTGAAAGGTGCGGTGAGTTTATTCAACAATTCCCAAGCAGTGCTAAGGTTGAAGATGCTTATAGGTTCTTGGGTTATGCCTTATTACAGATGAAAAAGTTTGACGAGGTAATAGAAATTATGAGCCACTTTATAGAGAACTACCCCGATGCCGCAACCCTTGGTTATGCTTATAAATATAGGGGAATAGCGTTTACCTATAAGGGGAAATTCAAAGAGGCAAAAAAGGATTTAAATATGGCAAAAACTATGCTTGAAACCCTTGGGAGGTATGAGGAGATTCAGGAAATAGATGAGGCGCTCAAAAAACTTAAATAAACCGGGAATGGATTTAAAACCGGTAAAGATAATTTAAAGTTTCTTAATCCTTTTAACTTTCCCATATACAAATCAAACGGGGGTATAATTCCCATTTAACGGGTAAGTGATATGAACGATTATAAAGAAAGGAAATATTTATCGGCTACTGAGGTGGCATTTTATTTGGGCATTTCCGTTAAAGATGTGCATAAATTGTTGAAATCGGGAAAACTTAAAGGCTTTAGATCAGCAAGTGGTCAATATAGATTTGACTTAGCAGATGTTAAGAATTTAAAAGAAAATATAAAAACCCTTTTCCCGGTTAGTTCGGAAACTGTGAAAAAAGAAAATATTATATCAATTAACGGAACGAAGCAAATAATATATATAAAGGATTCTCGGAATATGTCAGATATACCGGACAACTCAGTACATTTGGTAATTACTTCCCCCCCCTTATTTCAATGCCAAACTTTACTCCCAGAAACCGATAGAGGGTGATTTAGGAAATATTCACAATTTGGAAGATTGGCTTCAAGAGATAGGTAAGGTTTGGAAGGAGGTTTTTAGAGTTTTACAACCCGGAAGAAAAGTTTTTATAAACATTATGAATTTACCGTTTAGAACAAAATACGGATTTAGAAGCCTAAACATAGTGGGTAAAACCATAGACTTGTGCGAAAGTATTGGTTTCATATTTAGGCGAGAAATTATATGGCATAAAACAAACTCTGTAAGGGCGCATTTTGGAACATATCCGTATCCGGGGAATATACTCATAAACTATTCACATGAATTTATATTGGAATTTGAGAAACCCGCACCTAAGAATTATAAAAAATACGCCCATTTGGTATTGCGTACATATCAGTTTAGGGGTGGGGGAAGTAGAAATCGTATTATCTATTTGTATTCCGCTTCGTTATGCAACTGAAAGGGCCACCTCTTTTTCTTCCTTCTTCTATGTGTTTATGTGTTATGCATATATCAGGTATAAATGAAGCCGTGTCTCATTATGTGATAGTAATACACCCCTGAACCCACGAACGGGATTAGAAAACCCGTTTTACCTTAAACCAAACCCCCCACCATGCTATTTACCGAATACCGCCCATTTAACAGAGGAAGAAAAGGAAGCATCAAAACTGGAAAAAGATTTTTGGATAGAAATTAAAAAATCCGATGTTTGGTTAATAAAACCCGAAGGAAGTGGAGACGGAAGGGATCATCCCGCCCCTTTTCCTTATGAATTACCTTACAGGTTAATAAAAGCGTATAGTTTTGTTGGTGAAACCGTTCTTGATCCCTTTTTGGGTTCGGGAACCACTTTGTTGACGGCAAGAGATTTAAGGAGGAATGGTATAGGATATGAAATAAATCCTTATTTTGCACGATTGGCAGTGAAAAAATTAAGGGGTTTTCATGAGTAGTAAAAAGGATCCAAAATTAACATATGCCCAATCAAGCGATATAAAGTCAAGGACATATTTAGAATACCGTAAGGATATGAAGAAAAAAGCCATAGTTGAATTAGAAATAATGAATTGGATTGAGAATAAAGTTAAGGGTATTTTAAGAAGAACCGATATAATTGTTGAAAAATCCGGTGGGGACAAATTCCTATGGTTTTTGAGGGGTGGGGGAATAACCACAAAACCGGACTTTGTTGTAAAAACCCAAAAAGGGGAAAATATATTTTTTATTGAATTTCAGTATGGTAATAGGGAAAATTTGGAATATTTTGACTTTAAAATCTCCAAAGTATCAAAGAAAAAGAAAAAAAGCAATATAAGAGAACCATATAAAGATAGGTTTTTTATTTGTGTTTTAAAGAATTCACTAAGATATGCCTTTATAACTCCCGAATGGATTTTAGAAAATGGGAGGATAGATGTGGTTCCCGCATGGGGCAGTAGGCAGGCTTATAGGGTCCCAAGGGAAAAATTTGAAAGGGTTTTACAAAGGGATGATACCCTAAAATTCTATATAGATATTATAGATGCCAAAATAAAGATACTGGATTTCCATATGGGAAAACGAATTTTCCAAGGAATTACAAGGGGTTATTGATGAGAAAAGACTAATAAAAATAGTTCCCGAAACCTTGGAGGGGTTCTTTAAGGTTTGTTTTATTCTTGATCACCTGAACAAAGTTCCCGAAAATGTTAATTTGTGGCTTGTTTATCTTTTAAGTTATTTAAATAAAAAATTAACCTTAAAGGAAGTAGCAATACTCGTATATTCTTTGGATTACCTATACTCAAAAATTCCTCCGAATGGACTTAGAGACAACGAGTTATCAGAATTGGAAAGGAAATTGGAATACATTGTTGATTATGTAAATTCTTTTTACAAACCCAACGAAGGACTTTACAGGTTTTCAATTAACGAAAAACCTTTGGAAGAAACAAGATATGCACTTTTTTCTATAAACTTAATAGAGGACATAATTCAGGATGCCATATATTACCATAACGCGGATTTAAAACCAATAAATAGAATTTACGATAAACTTGGGGGTGTTGAGAAGATTTTAAAGATTGCAAACTTACTACCCAAAACCTCTTAACTTTCCCATATACAAATCAAACAGGGGTATAATTCCCACCTTATGATAACGCTTTCAAACCTTTCGCCTAATCCGGGAGCAAAAAAGGAAAAGAAAAGGGTTGGAAGGGGTATTGGTTCGGGACTCGGTAAAACCGCCGGAAGAGGACATAAAGGGCAAAAGTCCAGAAGCGGAGGAACAAAACCTATATGGTTTGAAGGAGGACAAACGCCCATTTACCGCAGGATTCCTAAGAGGGGTTTCAAAAATCCCTTTTCAAAGGAGTACGATATAGTTAATCTGTTCCAGTTAGAAGAGAAGTTTGAGGCAAACGAGGTTGTGAGTCCGGAAACATTAAAGGAAAGAGGACTAATAAAGGGTAAACTGGAAGGTAAACTTATAAAAATCCTTGCAAAAGGGGAATTAACCAAGCCTTTGGTTTTTAAAGGAATACATGCATTTTCAAAAAAGGCCAAGGAAATCATAGAAGGGGTTGGTGGGAGGATAGAGTAAATGGAAAGGTGGATGCGGATATTAAGCGGGTTGTGGGAGGTTAGGGAATTAAGGGAAAGAATAGTTTTTACCCTTATAATCCTTTTCTTTTACAGGGTTGGAACGCATATACCCGTTCCCGGCGTAAATGTCAGTGCCCTTGCGGAGTATTTTAGGGTTGCTTTGGCGAATACCGCCTTTGGTATGTTTGATATTTTTGCGGGTGGGGCCCTTTCAAGGGCCGCCATTTTCGGATTGGGTATAATGCCCTATATATCCGCATCCATTATAATCCAGCTCCTCTCTTCAACCGTTCCCTATTTTGAGAGGTTGCAGAGGGAAGGGGAACACGGTAGGAGGATTTTAAACAGATATACCCGTTGGCTAACCGTTGGGATCTCCGCATTGCAATCCTTTGGAATATCATCATTCTTGCAATCCTTAACAAGCCCTTCCGGATTGCCAGTTGTTCCCAATCCCGGACCCCTTTTCGTAATATCAACTATGTTATCCCTTGTGGGTGGCTCAATACTCCTTATGTGGATGGGAGAGCAGATAACTGATAGGGGAATAGGGAATGGGGCATCCGTTTTAATATTTGCGGGTTCGTTGGATTCCCTTCCAAACGAAGTTATAAGCACATATACCCTTTGGAAAAACGGGGCGGTTTCAACACAATCCGTCGTCTTTATGCTTGTATTCATTTTGGTTTTAACGGGTTTGGTTGTCGTGGCAACAGAGGTCCAGAGGAGGGTTCCCATAAGTTATGCGAAAAGAACGATTGGTCTCTCCCCAACCACGCAGATGGGGTATTTGCCCTTAACCATAAACACCGCTGGCGTTATGCCCATAATATTTGCCCAAAGTATATTGTTATTCCCACAAACGGCCTTTACATTCACGGGTGAAGGTATTTTCTCGGGTTTAGCGGCCTATTTCCAGCCCGGAACCATGATATACGACATAACATATGCCCTACTCATAATATTCTTTGCGTATTTATATACATCCATTGTTTTTAACCCCAAGGAGGTTGCGGATAATTTACAAAGGGCTTCCGCTTTTATACCCGGAATAAGGGCTGGGGATGAAACGGCGGAATACATAGACAGGATAATGACCAGGATACTCCTTCCGGGGGCCCTCTTTTTCTCCGCCTTAGCAATTATTCCATATCATGTTTCAACAGCCCTAAACATACCTTTATACTTCGGAGGCACGAGGCTACTAATAATCGTTGGAGTTGCCTTAGACTTGCTACAAAAGATAAACTCATATCTCATAATGTACCGCTATGAAAGTTTGGTTGGTAGGGCAAAGGTTAGGTCATGGAGGGGAATGGGTATAGAATAATCTTTCTCGGCCCCCCGGGTGCGGGGAAGGGTACTCAAGCCGAAAGGTTGGCAAAGGATTTGGGTATAAATAAAATATCAACCGGGGACATTTTAAGGGAGGCTGTGGCAAAGGGTACAGAACTCGGAAAAAAGGCAAAAGAATATATGGAAAAAGGCGAATTGGTACCAGACGGTATAATAGTTGGAATTATAGAGGAGGCGATAAATAGTCATAGGGATTTTATACTTGACGGTTTCCCGAGGAATATTCCACAGGCGGAATCGCTGGATGAAATGCTATCGCGGAAGGGTCTGAACATAACCCATGTGATCTTGCTGGATGTCCCCGACGAGGAGATAATTAAAAGGATATCTTATCGTAGGGTGTGTGTTAATTGCGGTAGGGTTTATAACCTTATTTTTAACCCCCCCAAGGAGGATGAAATATGCGATGTTTGTGGATCAAAACTTGTCCAAAGGGAAGACGATAAGGAGGAGGTTGTGAGGAATAGGTTAAAGGTTTATAGGGAAAGTACGGAAGTCCTTATAGATTTTTACGATAAAAGGGGATTGTTAGTAAGGGTTGATGGGGTTGGGGATTACGAAGAAGTTTATGAGAGGATTAAGGAGGTGTTATGATAATCCTTAAAAACAACATTGACCTTTTGGGTATGAAAGAGGCGGCAAAAATTGCCTCGGATTCCCTTCGTTTGGCAAAAAAACTTATAAAAGACGGTGTTAGTGCGAAGTATATAGACGATGAAATAAGGGATTTTATATTTTCAAAGGGTGGGAGGCCTTCTTTTTTGGGATACGAAACGGACAATAAGGTTTATAATTATAGCACCTGTATATCAATAAACGAGGAAGTGGTTCACGGATTACCCAAGGAAAGCAAAATATTAAAGGCTCCAATGATCGTTAAGGTGGATGTGGGCGTTGAGTATGACGGTTATCATTCGGATACCGCTTGGACATTTGCCTTAGGTGAGGTTCCACAAAAGGTAATCCTTTTGATGAAGGCTACCAAAGAGGCTTTATACAATTCCATAAATGTTGCGTATAAAGGCAACAAAGTTTCGGCCATAACCTATGCCATATACAATACGGTTAAGAAATACGGTTTTGAACCCGCAAGGGGGGTAACCGGGCACGGTATAGGGTTGGAGTTGCACGAAGACCCGATAATATTTAACCATCCGGCTGATATTGATGCGGATTGGAGGATTAAGGTGGGTATGGGTTTGGCAATAGAGCCTATGATAAATATGGGGAAGGGGAATGTTAAATCCAAGAGGGATGGTTGGACAATAGTGACAAAGGATGGCAAGTGGTCTGCCCATTATGAACATACGATATTCATAACGCGCGAAGGGCCTATAATTTTAACGGAGGATATAGATGTCCAGTAAAATGATCCGTATGGAAGGCACAGTTATAGAGGTTTTACCAAACACACTTTTTAAGGTAAAACTTGATAACGGAATAGTGGTTCTCGCACACCTTGGGGGGAAGATGAGGGTGAGATACATAAAAATCGTGCCGGGGGATAGGGTTTTGGTGGAACTAAGCCCCTATGATTTGAGTAGGGGTAGGATTATTCAGAGGAAATGAGCGTAGTGGAAACATCCATATTGGGGGGAGGATTTGAACACTTTATATGCGAGGAGTTTAATTACGAGAGTTCCTGTCCATATGTATTTCTCGATGTTGAAGGCGAAGAGAGGCCTATACTCGTAAAGATATTGAAGTTTAGAAAGGAGAAAAAAGGTGAAAAATTAAGGAAGGCGAGGTTTAACAGATATGCCTCCCCAAATGAGGTTAAGCATATTATGACCAACATGGTTAAAGGGATTGTTTGGGAAAACAAAATTCCGGCAAAAATTGTTAATTCAACTTTTGATGCGGAAAATGGGATTTTAAGGGTTGAATATGTTTCGGAAAAGCGACAGGATTTTAAGGATATAGTTTTGTTTTTGGCCAAGCATTTACATGTAAGGGTTGAATTCTCGTTTAAGGATCATGTGAAATATGCCTCTGAGGTGGGTTGGTTGGGAAGATGTGGTTTAGAATTGTGTTGCAGGGTGTTTTTAAAAAACATACCGAAGGTTTCGCAGGATATGGCCAGAAGGCAATACCTATTTGCCGCACCCGATAAACTTACCGGTGCCTGTGGGAGGTTGCTCTGCTGTTTAACATATGAACTCCCCTTTTATGACCAAGCCGCTCCTAAGGTTCCAAGTCTAAATTCCATGGTAAAAACCGAAAGGGGTGAGGGTAAGGTTGTTGAAGTAAATCTAATCGCGGGATATTATGTTGTCGCTTATAATGACGGAACAAAGGAGAAGGTAAAAGTTGATATATAAGGTTAAGGAGAAGTTCTCATACTATCTTAAAGAACTTGAAAGGCTTTTAGAAGAAGAGGCGGATTTTTTTGGGGTACCAAGATACATTATAAAGGGTAAAAGGTTGAGGGCAATAATTTCTCATATAAGTGGAGAGATCTACAATATTCCGTTAGAAGATACCGTAAATACCGGTTATGCCTTGGAGATGATACACGCCGCTTCTCTAATTCACGATGATATAATAGACAATGCCGAAACCAGAAGGGGAGGTACGGTGTTAAACAAGATATTACCAACGAATTTGGCCGTTCTTGTGGGGGATTTGCTATTTACAAAGGCTTTGAGTTTAATATCAAAATATACCCTGTTTTCGCAGAAACTTTCTTTGGCAGTCTATAATATGGCATTAGGTCAGTATAGGGAAGAGTTAATAAGTTCCGAGGAATACGACGAACACACATACCTTGATATAATATACAAAAAAACGGCAACCCTTTACGAGGTAGCCTTTGAAACCGGTGCCCTTTTAAGCGGTTTTGAAAACCCCCAATTAAGGGATGCCGGTAGGATGTTTGGATTGGCATTTCAAATACTTGACGACTGCGACGATTATTACGAAGATGAGGGAAAACCCACGCTACCCCAAATATACAAAAGAATAGGGTTTCCTAACCCATTAGAATTATCTAAGGATAAGGCTAAGGAATACTTACGGGGTGCGGAATGGAATTTAGACCGTATAGGTGTTTTGGCGCATTTTAAGGAGATTTTGGACTATATGTGGGAAAGGGTGTGATATTTAACAAAATATTGGAGGATAGGTTCGGGTTAAAAGTTGATAAACTTATAGAGGCGGATAACCTTTTAGAAGCCTTGGATAAGGTATCGGTAGCGGAGGGGTATTTCCTTAGGGAAAAGGAGGGTTTGTTAAAGTTTTTTAATGAGAAATTTTCGGTTGGGGAGGGTATAAGGGTTTTGTCCGTGGGATGCGGCAGGGGAGAGGAGGTTTATACGATTAAATACATATGCGGCTTATTGGGTATATTTTGTTATGTGGTTGGTCTTGATATATCATTAAAAAATCTTACGAATGCAAAGGTTGGAATATACACAACATATTCCCTACGGGGTATGAAGGAGAACTTCCTTATACGGTGGGGTTCTTTGTGGAGGGTTCCCCCAAACCTTCAAAATAATACAGATTTTGTTTTGGGAAACATTTTAAACTTACCCTTTAAGGACGGGTCCTTTGATGCAGTAGTTTGTAGGAATGTTTTGATCTACATTAAAAAGGAAAAACTTACGGATGTCCTAAGTGAGTTAAAAAGGGTGGGGAAACACCTACATTTTGGAATGTTTGACCAATTACTTTTGAAAAACGAAGGTATAAACTTTCCAGCCTTATAAGAAATGAAAAGGTTTGTAATATTTGCCGGTGGAAATGGTTCAAGAATGGGCTTAGAAATACCAAAATATCTGTTAAAAATTGGGGGTTTGCCCTTAATTGTAAGAACCATAAGGATTTTGTTGTGGTGGTAAATAGTGCATATAATACCTTATGTTAATGATGGGTAAAACTTTATTTTGTAAGGAAAGCGGTTAAAGGTTTATATTAATAGGGATGAGGCGACAAAGGTTTTATGCATAAAAGGTTTTGTTGAGGATATCGGGAAAAGTCTTATTAATTACACGCATTTTAATACGGGCTTCTTTATTCTGAACACCTCAATATCCCAACTATAGAAATGATGATTAAAGAAAGATATATTGTAAGGATGAGCGATATTGTAAAAGCTACACACCTTGAATGCTATGAGGTAAACGGACATTTCTGGACGGATGTTGATACACCTTATGAATTGAAGAGGGCAAAGAATTTGGTTGTCAAAACCTCAGTAAAAAGTTCGGAAGACGGTTTAATATCCCGTTTGATAAACAGAAAAATATCCACATTTATTACGGAAAGGGTTATAGATTATCTCATTTCTTGTGGGAGTTTTGTCGGCTTTTATTACGGTTTTTAATCCGGTAATTGGGGGCATATCCTATCGGATAACTTCTATTCTTGATGGTGTTGACGGTGAGATGGCGAGGGCTTCTTTCGTACTACTCGCCGTTTTAACAAACTTTAAGTATATCAAAATCTAAACACTGGAAAGCCCCTGTATTCGGGAATATTGTTTATGGCCACGGACAGGGCAAAGGTTAATACTTCTCTCGTTTCCTTTGGGTCTATTATTCCGTCATCCCAAAGTCTTGCGGTTGAGTAGTATGCGTTCCCTTCCTTTTCGTATTCCTCATATATTTCCCTTCTTATTCTTTCCTTCTCCTCTTCGGGCATCTCTTTTCCCATCCTCTTATACTTGTTTTCGTTAATAATTATCATTACCGTCACCGCCTGATCCGCCCCCATAACGGATATCCTTGCGTTTGGATACATAAACAAAAACCGGGGGTTATAAGCCCTACCACACATCGCATAATTCCCCGCCCCATGGGAACCCCCAACAATTATTGTTATTTTTGGGACTGTTGCGGTTGATACAGCCTGAACCATTTTTGCACCGTGTTTTGTAATACCCTCTTCCTCGTATTTTCTTCCAACCATAAAACCCGTAATGTTTTGCAAAAATATCAAGGGTATCCTCCTCTGATCGGCGAGCATTATGAAGTGTGCCCCTTTTAGGGCCGATTCGCTGAAAAGAACACCATTATTAGCCAATATCCCTACGGGTATTCCGTTTATATGGGCAAAACCACAAACCAAGGTTGTACCATAATTCGCCTTAAACTCGTGGAATTCGCTTCCATCCACTATCCTTGCTATCAATTCCCTCATGTCAAAGGGCTTCCTTAAATCTTTTGGTAAAATCCCGTATATTTCGTCCGGATCGTACAGGGGTTCTTCGGGTTCCCTTAATTCCAAGGGTATCTTTTTCGTTATGTTAAGGTTTCTGAAAATGGAACGGAGTATTTCAATGGCCTCCTCGTCGTTTTCGGCTAAATGATCCGTCACGCCCGATATGGTTGAGTGCATAACACCGCCCCCCAAACTCTGCTCATCAACCTCCTCACCCGTAGCAGCCTTAACCAATGGGGGACCTGCCAAATAAATCGTACCCGTCCCCTTAACTATTATGTTCTCGTCCGACATTGCTGGTACATATGCCCCACCCGCCGTACACATCCCCATAACGCATGCTATCTGGGGAATACCGAGGGAAGACATAACCGCCTGATTGTAAAAAATCCTTCCAAAATGTTCCTTATCGGGAAACACCTCAGATTGCAAAGGTAAAAACACCCCTCCCGAATCAACGAGATAAACTATTGGTAATTTGTTCTGCAACGCTATTTCCTGTGCCCTTATATGTTTCTTTATGGTTTCCGGAAAGTATGTTCCACCCTTTACGGTGGCATCATTTGCAACTATCACGGCTTCTTTACCCTCTATTATCCCTATACCCGTTATTATACCAGCCTGTGGAACCTCGTTGTTATACATACCATAAGCCGCCAAAGGCGAGAGTTCAAGGAAAGGAGTTCCGGGGTCTATTAGTTTTTCTATCCTTTCCCTCGCCAAGAGTTTCCCCCTTTGCCTGTGCAGTTTTACGGCCTTTTCATCCCTTTTATATCTAACCTCTTCAAGTATCCTTTTGAATTCTTCAACTTTTGCCTTGTTAAATTCGTAATTTTCCTTAAATTCCGGGGAATTTGTCTTTATATTACTCCTTATTACCGGCATTTTTTAATTCCCTTAACTTCTCAAGAACTTCCCTTGCGTGCCCGTTGGGATTAACCTTTTTCCAAACAAAGGCTATTTTTCCGTCGGGGTCTATTAGATATGTCATTCTCTTCGTAAATAAACCACCCTTTGCCTTATAGGATTCAATTATCTTGCCATCGGTATCGGCCAATAGGTGGAAGTTTAAACCGTATTTTGTGCAAAAGTTTTTGTGAGATTTTATATCATCCTTGCTAACACCGAGTATAACAGCGTTTTCCCTTTCAAATTCTTCCCTTAGCTGTTCAAAACCTTTGGCTTCCATGGTACAACCCGGGGTATCGTCCTTAGGATAAAAGTATAATACAACCCATTTTCCTCTAAAATCCTCCAACCTTATCGTATCCCCATCCTGATTTACCGCCACAAACAAAGGGGCCATAACACCTATTTCAAGAGCCATAGCGGGAATTATAGGGTGGAGAACACCTCCTTTAAATCAATTTCTAAGCCTTCTAAAACTTTGCTTTTAACTTTACCTTCGCCTTCGGCAAAAGAGAAAAGTTCATACTTCCCGCTCTCACCCAAAACCCATACCTCTATCGCTTTCTCGTCGGGATATACCACCCAATACTCTTTAACACTAAACTCTTCATAAATCCCTTTCTTAACAACGGTATCCCTCCTCGTTGTTGATGGCGAAACTATTTCAACTACCAAATCCGGAGCACCATTTATCGCTTTTTCCCCTATTATGCCAAGCCTTTCCTTTGAGATGTAAATAATATCCGGTTGTAATACTATATCTTCCCTTAACACAACATCTATGGGAGAATATAATATCTCTCCTAAGTTTTTCCTACTAACAAACTCCCAAAGTTTAAATTCTAAATTCCTTGAAATTCTTTGATGCCAAGGAGTAGGTGCCGGCATTTCTTCTAACCTCCCTTTAATAACCTCATAACGCTTGTCATCTTCAAGTTTTAA
>CAYRSH010000012.1:32725-35286 GCA_964426895.1 uncultured bacterium | reverse complement strand
AGAGGGTAATAATAAATGTATGAGGCTTTTAATTTACGGGTATGCGCCCAAGGAGTTCGGTGGGGAAATCACTGGAGGGGTTGCAACATATATAGGTTATCTCCTGAAAAACTTAAAGGGTTTTAAAATAGGGCTTTTGGCGGAAAATGTTAGGTTTTTTAAAAGGGAATACGGTAATGTTGTCGTTTATGGTCCTCCGAGTAAGCGCTGGTTTTTAAGGGAAATCCTTTATACAAAAACATTTAAACCCAATTCAAAATGGCTTTGGAATTCAAGGCTAAAAATAATAATAGACGACTTAAAACCCGAAGTATTCTACTCCCATATACCCCACTCACCCGCAAATAGAATGGAGGTTTTAAGAGGTTTAAGGTTTGTTTTATCCTTCCATTCTTTGCACGCGTATTTATTTGAGAGGGATGAAAATCTAAAAAGGCGATTTTATGATAGCATGCTCTACTCCTATAATAAAGCCGCAAAAGTTGTATTTCCTTCTTCAAAAGTTGAGAAGCAGGTTAAGGAATTGTTTGGGGATAGGGATAAAACCGTTGTTATTCCGCCAGTTGTAAAGGTTCCAAATTGGGATTATACAAAGGAAGAAAGCCGTAAGGTTTTGGGTTTGAATGGAGATTTAATTGTTGGATTTGCCGGTATGCTTACGGGTAGAAAAGGGGAGGATTTGTTAATAAAGGCATCGGTTAATAAGCCTTGGAAGTTGGTAATTGCGGGTGGTGGCCCCGGTTTTAACGATGCGGTTAAATTGGCAAGGGATTTAAATGTTAATGCGGTTTTTCTCGGTGATATTTCGGGTGATAAACTATGGCACTTTTACAATTCTTTGGATGTTTTCTGCCTACCTTCAAGAAGCGAAACTTTTGGAATTGCGGTTGTTGAGGCTATGCTCTTTGGCAAAAAGGTGGTGGTTTCAAAGGAAATACCCGAGGAGGTTGCACCGGAGAATTTGGCAATAAGGGTGGATTTGGATGTTGAAAGCGTTGCATATGGGATAGATAGGGCTTTGAGTTCAAACATTAAAGGGGATGATATTAGGAATTACGCTTTAAGGTTTTCGGATGAGGAGGCCTTTATATCTAAGCATTTGGATGTTTTTGAGAATCCTTAGTTGGGACTCTTACGCCGATTTTATATATGTCCCGGAAACTCCCAGCAATCCCCCACCTGCATTCGGAGTTATTGTTTAATGGATAGATTATATAAACTTCCGGTTCTTCTTTGTCCTTGAATTTATCCTTCTCACCGAAGTTATCCCCTATCCACTTTTTTATTTTCTTCCACCTTATCCTACCGTAAAGGGACAACTGGGCTAAATCCTCCTTTATCCAGCCGTCTTCCTCATTATATTCCTTTTTATACTTTGCGTCGGCGATGATGTATTCACTACCGTCTTTTTTCACCAATACGAAATCGGGTCTAAGAGGACCAATCTCCGTTTCTATATTCCTATCCTTATACCCCGGATAAACATCGTAATCCTTAAATATCTCCCCGTTCCTTATCTTAACCTCCACATACCTTTCAAAAAGTTCGTTCATATTTATCCAATGGGGCATTACTGTGTTTATGGTTTTCTCTTTGATTTCAACCTCCGGGTCATAACCCAACTGCTTTAATATGATTTTCGCAATTTTTAAGGCTTCTTTGTAATCCCTCCTTATCCTTTGAACATTGGTAAGCCTAAAATCTTGTGGATATATGCGGGTTGTTGAAACCCTTTCAAAGTAAAGGCCGATATACCCTATCCTCTCATCATCAATACCCTGCCTCCTCAAAAATCCTATACCCTTTAAAAAAGCGGCCTTTAATATCCTGTTTTCCAATATATCCTCCGTCCATTCGTTGTATTCACAGTATGCGTAATGCTTTTTACCCCTCGGCCAATTTTCAACAACAGTAGCCCCCACCAAAACCCTACCCCTTATCCTACCCCTCAAATTCTCCCGATGTTTCTTATAACTCCTTTGCAATCCCCTGCGCAGGAGTTTATAAAGGACATCCATATAATACAAAACGATGAATATCAGGAAGTCGCTGAAATCTTCGTCCAACTGTATAAACTCACTTGGATTTATATCCCAATCCTCACCCCTATTAAAATGCTCCCTTGCATAGGGGTTTTTCATAACCTCCAAAAACATCCTTGAAAAACTCAGGCCGTTTATCTTTGGCTTAACGAGGAATATAACTTCCGCATTATTATCTTTTATCTTCCCGTTTAACTTGAAAAGGCCTACAAACCAGTGGGCTTTTAGTTTGCCGTTTTCTAAATGAAGGCCAAGGTATTTATTTGGGGTTTGTTGCCCCTGTTCGTCTTCACCGGGCGGTGGTTTTCGGATGGCGTTAAAGAATCCTTCATCGGTAATTTCAATTTGTTTTTCATCCCATTTTAATATAACTTTCTTTTTACCTCCATCCTGATGTGGGGTTTGTTGCCCCTTTTTGTCTTTATCGGCGGTTGATTCCTTGGCTTCTTTATCGGGTTTTTTAATATTTAAGATAACCGTTTTTTGGTCATTTAATTCAACTTCAAGTTCAACATCCTC
>CAYRSH010000012.1:31200-32625 GCA_964426895.1 uncultured bacterium | reverse complement strand
TTCAACATCCTCCTCCTTCCATTTCCATTTACACCCATACTCTTCGCCTTTAAACACAACCCTTCCCATAACCGGTATTTTACCCCCGATTTAAAAGGTTCTCCAAAACCTTAACTATGGTAGAATACTCATCACCCATGACGCTTATGGCTGTGTAAAACCCTTTTGTTGTCCGTAAAATCTCGTTTATTATCTGAACATCTGGGTTAAACCCCACCTTAGCATCTTCTGGGCTTTCAAAGGCAGAGGAAAACACCTTAATCCCTTCAATCTCAACATAATGCCCATAGTCGTCATATCCCGGAGGAAAAGAGAAGTTATAACCGCTTTTTGTTCTCGCCAACATAAATGTGTGATATCCGTTAAACTTTGGAACCAATACCATATCGCCGGGCTTTGCCAAAATCATAACCTTTAAAATGTTAAACCTCTTTTCAACATCTTCGTTTGAAACATTGGGTTCTAACTTCTTCCAAGCATCGGCAAAGTTTATAATCCCCTTCCTCAAATCGCACCACCCCCAACCCTGCCTTAACCTACCGTTTAAGGCTTCGTTTCTCAAAAATTCAATATCACCCTCGTTTAACCTCCAAATAAATACCCAGCGAAATGTTTTTCTTTTATCCTTTATCCTGTAAAGCGTAGCCCTTGAAATCCTGTATTGTGATAGTATCTCGTTTTCATTCTTCCCGAGTTCCAAATCCGCCAATATCTTTGCGATTTCAAGGGAGGGTAATCTCTTAGACTGTCCTTCGTGGTTTATTGATGGGATGTTAAGGGAAAAGGTGTTATTACACAACTTACACATAAACCTTAAAGGGTTCTCCGAATGCTTCTTTACCATATAACTTTTGCATTCCGGACATCTGATTACAAACATAATTGGTAATTTTAACCTTGGGGCTTGTCTCACTGTGTGGTTGAAGCAGTTTTTAAGTTTTATCAAATCAACCTTATAATATCGGTTAATGCCGAGTATTGGAGAAATTTATAAGGAATTGGAGGAGGCATTGGGAACAAAAGGCGCAAGCGCGGTTTTAAAATATCTTGAAGCGTTTAGGGAAGAAGTGTTTAAGGCTTATCAAAACGAGATAAGGGCTACTCTTAACTACATAACCGAGAGGTTGGAACTTTATAACAGGGAAGCAAACACGAGGATAGAAACTTTAAACCAAAGAATAGACACCAAGATAGACGCTTTAAATCAAAAAATAGACGCCATTTACAAAGAGTTAAACGGAAAAATAGAGGCTTATTATAGGGAGTTAAACGCTAAAATTGGGGCTTTGGACGAAAAGTTAAAAGCCTTTAAGAGGGAAACAAATACAAGGTTTGAAGCCCTTAACCAAAGGATAGACGCTTTGGATGAGAAAATAGAGGCTTATTATAGGGAGTTAAACGCTAAAATTGGGGCTTTGGACGAAA
>CAYRSH010000012.1:25557-31100 GCA_964426895.1 uncultured bacterium | reverse complement strand
TATTATAGGGAGTTAAACGCTAAAATTGGGGCTTTGGACGAAAAGTTAAAAGCCTATCACAGCGAAACTAATGCAAAGTTTGATGCCCTTAAAAAGGAATTAAGTGCAAAGATTGATAGGATAAACCTTATCCTTTACTTTGTGATAATTTTAATCATATTGGCGATGACGGTTTTTAACCCCTCTTTTGTTGAGATAATAAAGATGATTTTCAAGATGTAGATGTTCGGTTTTTAATCGGCCACAGAGTGAAAATTAAAACGGCATCATTATAGGCGTTTGGATATGAAAAGGTTGTATTTACCCCAAAAGGTTGAGGAGATATTTCTACTGGAATACAATAGGAGGAAGAAATCCTCTAATATAGCGTGGTTTCTTGGCCTGCTGTTCTTTCTACATTACGCCTATTTGGGTGAATGGGGTATTCAGATACTCTATTGGATGCTTCTCATAGTTAGTGTAATATTTCAGGAGGCTTATAATTTACCCATACCCTTCCCCTTTATTCCGGTTGGTCCTATTTGGTGGATTATAGACCTGTTCTTCCGTATGGATAAATTAACGGCAAAGGCAAACGAGAAAATAGCGGGTAGGATAATATGGGAAATGAAGTTGCAAAAAGGAGGGTATAGGGCATGAAAGGATTAAGATATTTTAAAATGGTTTTACCCGTGCTTGGGATTATTTGGGGGTGTTCTGTTTCGGAAAAGGTTGAACTGTCAAAGGAGGGGAAACTCGTGGAAAAGATGGCGGAAGCCACATACGAGGTTATAAACTCGTGGGAACAACTCCTTAAAGCGATGGAAATGAGTACCGTTTGGGACTTAGGGTATGGTTTAAAGGATATGATAGAATACCAGATTAAAAACGGAAGTCCCGGTAAAGATATCCTTAAAGAAATTTTGGATAGCACAACCCTGATCGGCTCAACTTACAAGGTAGCCCTTGATAATATGGCTCGGGGATTTCTTGCCAGCGATGTTTTTACGGATGATTATGCGAAAAACTTTTTCTATTGTTCGTGGTCAAGGTTTTACGGCAATGAGGTTATGGATTCCTTGCGGAAATGGAGTAATAATAACAGGTATGAGGCCATATCGTTGGTTTTTAAGGGTTTGGGGAATTACTTGGAATATATAATCGCCAGTGGGGATTCCTTAGCATACGATAAAGCGGAAAGCGCCTTACTTGCAACGGGCTGTTTGTTGGTTCATCTTGACAAAAGGGGCTTGGATTATAACATATTTGACCATTATTCCAAACTGTTGCTCGTAATTCCTATGTCCAACGAAGCCTTAAAGTTAGCCGCAAAGAAATTAAAAGAGGGAGGGTGAAAAATGATTTGGGTTTTAGGTATAGCCTTTGAAAAGGATATAAAGGTTGGGAATGCCCTTAATGATACCATTACAACCCTCGGAAAATGCTTTTCGTCTTGGTCGCTTTCAAAGGATGGGGGTTTTAGGATGTCTTTAATGGGTGATGATTATTTGCCGGGTGTTAGGGATATTCTGATGTCTTATTCAACGGAAAATGATACCATAAAGGTGGTTTTGGGTATAAGGTGGTCTTTTTGCATAGTTAGGAAGGAAATATATTTTCTGCGAAACAGATACGACTGGTTTAATGCCTATACGGGAACGGAATTAAAAACCTGTGGGGAAATGGTTTGGGATTATTTTAGGAAAAATTACCCGGATGTCTTTGGTTCGGAGATATACGACATTCATAGGGTTAGGATGACGATTTTTAAAGATGTTTATGATTACATAAGGGAAAATAAGGATAGTCTTCGGCTTGATGAATATCAGAATTTAGCTGTTATTGTGGCACTTTACGAGGCCTTTTACCTGTATATTGAGGAAAAATATAAAACACTACCGGGAGGTGAGAGATGATTTTATTGTTTGCATTTGCAGACCCCGAATGCCTTTACGATGATTATACAAACAATCCGAAAATGGAAGGTATTAGGGCAACTTTGGTTAAGCATTTAAAGGAAAGGGGTGCGGATGCCGTTCCGGAGCTTGTGGATTATACGATGAAAAGGCTTTCGGAGTACAACCCCACAAATTGGTTAAAAGTATGCGGTATATACCTGTGGATGGAAATCGTTTTCAGGTATCCCGATAGGATATTAAACGGCTCGCCGGATGACGATTACTCCGATTTAATAGATTCCGCAAGGGTAATATTTGAGGATATGATAAGGCAAAACATCGCCAAAGGTTCAAGTCCCGAAGAATCCGCTATGAATATATTCACCGCATCTTCATTTTTAAGGGTTTTAATGGATATGGGGGTTAATGAGTTTAGAAGGGAATACACCTGCGGTTATTGGTAGGGTTAAAGGGTGCTAAGTTTGGGGTTGTTGTTGGGAGGTTTCTTGTTGTTCGTTTGATGCTTTGTTTTGGCCTTGTTGTTGGGAGTTGCCCTTGGGATTTTCCAGAAAGTTTAAGAATTTAGAAATATCACTTTCGCTTTGGAGTTCTTCTTTCTTTGTCTGGTTGTTTTCTTTATATTCACATTCTATTTTATTTTCTTTAAGTTTCAAGGTAAATATATGGCCTTTGCCTTCACCCCTATAGTTTAATTTTACCTCTTTCTCTTGAAGTTTCAATTTGTCGTCTTTTATATAACCTGAAAACTCATTTAAAATATTTAAGAGCCCTTTCAAAACCCCATTCTCATCATCGAGACTCTTTAAGTGTTCAACTGCCGAACTTTTTAAAGCCTCTAACTTCCTTTTTTCCCATCCGTTTATATCACCTTCTACTTTGAAGGATTGTTCTATAAGGTCTGCAAGAGCGTAAGAGAGTTTAGTCCATTCGCCTGTTAGGAATTTCTTGAATTCTTCTATATCCACATCCTTGTCGTTTTTAACCAACTTACCCCCTTTGATTTCAAGTTCGTCTTTACCTTTTTTGATCTTTATAACCTTATTTTCCACAACTATCTGTATATCGTTTTGTTGGCTTTTATTCTCCGGTTCCTTATTCAAATCTATCAGGCCATCCTGAACATACTCGTAAATCAAAGGCACAACTTGATAGATAAACTTGTAAGCGATATCTTCTTCCTTCTTACTCATAAAATAGGTATGCCCGATTTTTACATCCTCTGGGTCGTATTCGGGTGAAATGTGATTTTCTATAAATTCATTTACCGCTTCCATAAGGGGTTTTCCATAATTGGGTTCTGCCTGTTCAGAGTCGGCGTGCATAGGGTAAAAGGTAAATCTTCTTCGGATAGCATAGTCAATTCTACCAGCCGACCTATCCGCCGTATTCATAGTGCCTATGATATAAAGGTTTTTTGGTATCCTTATAGTTTTTCCGTAAAGGGTATTAACCTCTTTACCCCTATATTCAAGGGCGTATATCAATTCACCCAAAACCGCCGGCAAATTAGCCCTGTTTATCTCATCTATGATTAGGACATATTCCTTATCGGGGTTTTCCTCCGCCAACTTTGACATCTGAACGAGAACCCTTTCTACCGTATTATATTGGATTTGTCCCCCCTCTGTCTTTGGTTCAATGCCGTATATGAAATCGTCGTAGTTGTATGCCGGGTGGAATTGAACAATAGCCCAGCGGAAAATATCATGGGGTTTTATACCATCGTATTCCTCCGGGTTTTCCAGTTTATAAAAATCAGGTTCATACTTCAAATTATAAGCCACAACTCCGGAAGGCTTTACAACAAGCCAGATACCCAAGGTGTTTTTTAGATTTTCTAACTTACCCTTTAAATCGTTGTTATTTATAGTTAGTGGTTCGTTTTTCTTTTTTATCTTCTCTATCTTTACCTTATCCCCGTTTATCTTTATTTTTCCTATCTTGGCCTTTCCATTCCCTTCATACACGAGAACAAAATCACCGTCTGCGAAATTATCTTTATCATCTTTGTTAATAGTAATCTCTTTATTAACGACATTACTATCAACAACTATAAATATATGCAACCTTTCCCTAAGTTTGTAAATTTCTAACTCATTCTGCCACTTTTCATCATCTTCGTAAAGTTTGTAAATCTCCGAATTATCCTGCTCATCCTTAGAGTTTTTATTATTATCGTGGCAATCCGATTTAGGTATCTCTTTATCCTTGTTTATAACAAAATACGCAAAACCTTTGGCCGTATATGTCTTACTCGTTCCCGGCGGGCCGTAAAGGATAAGGTTGGGATTGTGGCAAAGTAAATCCCTTATCTTTTCAAGCATCTTCACGAAATTTTCGGGCATTTAGAATCTCTTGTATTTTTTTCAGAATCTGGGGAGAATCTTCAATTTTATCAAATGAAGTAAGTCTTCCGAGAATGCTCTCAAACTCTGGCCATTTTTCACGCCATTCTTTTATTTTGTTTCCATTGTCGTCAAAGAACCTATCAAGAACTTCTGCCTCAATTTTTAATTCTATCCCTTTTTTATCTTCTTTTCTTTGAGGTTTACCGATAATACGAACAATTCCTATAAGTTCGCGTTTTTTAGGTTGGTTGGATCCTTTCCCTCCTAATCCTACAAATACTATATCTCCCTCCTGTAAGCCTTCCATTTCTTTTATCGTGCTAAGTTTAGTTTGCCCTTCTTCCTTACCTTTTTCGGCATATATTTCAACAAACTTTAAATTTTTAGTATAGTTTAAGACATCCTTAACCTTATGACTTAAGGTGTATATACGAACATATATTCCCATCTTCTCCCTCCTTTTTTTCTCCTCCACCCCCGGTACCAAGGGGTGAGAACCTACCGTCCAAGGCCGGTGCCGCCCGAAGGATGGTATTATACACAAGATCAAACTCACTTAAAAAACCTTCTCCCCCAAATCATACATATCCCAAGAAAATTCAATTTTGTAGTTGTCTGGGTTAAGGTTTTGCAAGTGGTTTAAGGTTTTTCTCAAATCCCTTGGAAGGTTCAGGGTTTCCAAAGCACGATTTATAAAGGTATCATCTTCGCTCTTTATACCAAATTGTAATCTCCCTATTTTTATTTCTAAGGCGGGTACATCTTTTGTAAAACCTTTATCGGTGTATGAAAAGCCTACCCTAAAAACATCGCCTTTTATGGCTTTATTCATTATGGGGTATAGTTCCTTTAAGGCTTTAAACATTTCCCTCGGATCAACCGGTAAAGCCATTATATCCAAGATTTTATCCCTTAAATCTTTGTATTTTTTCAGGTCATTTACATAATCCAAGTCCGTAGCAATTATATCCATGGTTAAAAGATAATAATCGGGTGTGCTTATTTGTATCTCCGCCACATCCCAAGGCATGTAATATATGAAAGAGAAGGTACGGCCTTCAAAACCCTCTTCAAGTTTCCGCACCAAGTCAATGAAACCTTTAAAATGCTTTTCATCGTTAAAAACGGTTTTGAGAACGCTTAAAGTGGAATCCACCACAAAGTCTTCCAAAATATTATTATCACCAAGTCTAATGCCCGCAATTCCGAAATAAGACATGGGGTTTTCATAGTAATAGTACTCTTTCCAAACCAAAAGAAACATTGTTATCAATTGGGTAGGATAATCCATACTGTT
>CAYRSH010000012.1:0-25457 GCA_964426895.1 uncultured bacterium | reverse complement strand
TTTATCCCATCCGTTGAAAAGGCCAACATTATCTACCCTTACTATCGGCACCGCCCCAGCGTATCATCTTACCATCACCTTAAATATACCCCTTGTGGTCTTAACAAAATAAACACCCCTCCTTACACCCTTAACATCCACAACCCTACCCCTTACATCATAAACCTTTAAAACCTTTGCACCATTACACCGGATTTCAGATAAGTGTGCATAGCAGTAAGGGGATGTTTTTGGTTTCCTTTCCTCAACCAAAACGGATGGGTCATATGTGGATAATATCAAACGGGAATCCCCAATGTATATACTGTTTGTCGCTACCAAACGAACGGGGTCATCTATTTGGAAGGGTGCGCCCGTGTTGGGGTTGGGTTCATAACTCGGGAATTTTGAAGAAGTAATATAGAGTTTTAAAACATGTCCGGTATTGAAGGCATAAGCGGTATTCCTCATCCTTATGCGTATGCGGTATGTATCCCCGGGGGTTATCAATTCCTCCCTATCCGTCCCGTTTCTGTTCCTCATCCTTAAAACGCCTTCCGTTATGAGAATACTCTTACCCGTAGACGGGTAGTAATCCGCAAGAAAAACCATAAAATCCGTGTCATACCTGTCGGATGATACCAAAAGTTCAACCTCAGGGCTCCCAATAACTATTAACGGTTCTGAAAGGGTATCGCTTGAAAAAACCAAAACATCCCCCCTACCCTCCCAAGGGGTTAAATCCCTAGGGCCAAAGAGTATAGAATCCCTTATAGGACCACCAATGTAATCAAATCCACCTATGGTTGGAACGGGATTGTTGGGGTCATAAAAGTAGGTTAATGTATCTGGTGTGGGGGTTGATGGCAAAAGTCTCCCATCACTGTGTAAATAAAGGCTTGTTGTATAACCACCCCTCGGAGGGAAGGTATCCGTTTTTACCCACCGGTTAAAGAGCGTTGTATCCGGAGAATTAACATCCCCCATAAGGTAGAATATAACGGGGGGTACGGTATCCCAATCCCATCCCAAACCTTTGGTATGATAAAGTATCCAGTTAAATGCAAAGTCTGTTGCGGATAGGGAATTGGCATTTGGTGGAAAGGTTAAGTCCCCAACCGTTCTAATTGAAAGGTCGTGCATCCAAGGGCCTATTAGTATATACTGCTTACCCCTTGCACCAACCCCACCGTAATACTGTAAGGCCAAAAACCCCCAAATAGCCCCCTCCGTAAAGGCATCAAACCATCCGGTTAAATGCAAAACCGGAAAAGTATAATATGAAAGCCTATTGTATCCGTTTACCCAAGCCCACGGCGTTGTATCGGAATATATGTAATACTTTTCAATGGAGTCAAGGAGATGCGTTGCCCCAACCCCTGTTAGCCAATACTCCGCTATGAACCTCCTCATAACCCCACCCGGATAAACCTCGTTATAGAGGCTTATACCTGCAACAGCCGGAGAAATACAGGTTAGAGGAAATCCCGTACCTCCTAAGAAGTACTGGGAAAATCCCAAGGCTGAACCCCCAGCCATACATATTTTACCGTTATACCAAGGTCTTGAACTTATCCAGTTTGACACATCAAGCCCGTCGTGTAAAGTTCCCCAACCTTCTGCCAAGAACGGCAACCTTATACCCGTACTACCCCAATATCCCCTAAAAGTGCTAACAACATAGGCATAACCCAGAGAGGTTATAATCGGTATATATGAGGAACTCAAACCTATGGTATCGTACGGAGTACGAACGAGTATTACGGGTAATGGGAGGGTATCCGGGCCGGATACGGCGCTATCGGGCAACCACACATAAACCTTTAAAGTTTCACCATCAACGGCCAAAACATTCGCGTTAAAGTGTATTACGCTTAGAACCCAAATCATTATATGTTTATACTCCCGGCTATACTCCCAACTATGGGAACTTCTTTAACATTTCCCGTTATCGCGTATATAAAACCTATAACCCTTAGGGCGAACAAACCGAGACTTAATAGCCACGAGATGAACCCCCACATGGGTATCAGGTTTCCGAGAACAAAGCCGGCTATAAAGAGAACAACATCAGCCCCGAATATTACTAAGGACTGTTTTGCGTGGAACTTAACGAATTGACTATCAACCAGCCAATAAAGTATAAAGAGTATCCACAAATAACTTAATGCCGCTACCAGCTTATTCTTCTCTATGTCCTCCTGCGTTATGTTTTCTTTCATAATGCAGGGATTATAAAGGGGTTTACAAACACCCTTAAAATTCCGATATGCTTTTGGCAATGGTGTCTTATATCCTAATCCCTATGGATGAAACCCAAACAGACCATTTAAAGGCCTATGGGGTTGTTTATTGGGTTATATCAAGGGGGGTTGAGGTTGAGTGGCTTTTGAATTTTAGGGGGGGTTCCTTCTTAATATACTCAAACTCTCCCGAGATAAAGAAAAGGCTGGTTGATAAGGGGGTGTATTACGAAAGCATTGGGGAAAGCGACAGATTGGAAATTGATGGGATAATTGAAAGGAGCAACATGTCAAAGGTTAAACTCCTGAGCCTTCCAAAGTTGGCCGTTTATGCGCCAAAATATGCAGAACCTTGGGACGACGCGGTTAGGATGGCCTTGGATTATGCGGAAATACCATACGATTTAATATGGGATGAGGAGATTTTACAGGGAAAATTAAAAAATTACGATTGGGTTCATTTGCATCACGAGGACTTTACTGGAATGTTTGGAAAATTCTGGGCTGGATATTCCCATGCGGATTGGTATATAAACATGGTTAAGACATCCGAGGCGGTCGCAAAAAAATACGGTTTCAAAAGCGTTAAAGAGGAAAAGTTGGCCGTTGCAAAGAATATAAAGGAATTCGTTTCAAACGGAGGTTATCTATTTGCCATGTGTTCCGCACCCATAACACTGGATTTGGCTTTGGCATCCGAAGGGGTTGATATACTTGATGTACCGTTTGACGGAACACCGCCCGATCCGGATTACCAGCAAAAGTTGGATTTTTCAAAAACCCTTTTCTTGAAAAACGCAAATGTTATAACCAACCCTTACATATACGAGCATTCGGATGCGGATGCCACAAAGGACATAGCGGCATTAGGGCCAAACTCTTACTTTTATCTTTACGAGTTTTCGGCAAAGATTGATGAAATTCCCACAATGCTAACCCAAAACCACACGAGGGCTATAGTGGAATTTTTAGGGCAGGATTCGGGGGTTTATAAGGACAAGTTGAAGGAGAATGTGATCGTTCTTGCGGAAAATACGAGGGTCGGGGCGGTAAAGTATATATTTTCGCAATACGGAAAGGGGTTTTTCAGTTTTTACTTTGGACATGACCCTGAGGATTACCAGCATTTTGTTGGAGAACCCCCAACAGACCTGAGCAAACACAAAAACTCCCCCAGTTATAGGATAATCTTAAACAACATTTTCTTGCCATCCGCCCAGAAGAAAAAACTGAAAACATAGGGAACAAATTGATAAAAAATTCTTCCACCTTATAATACCCGCAAAACCATGTAGGGGGATTAAAGGGTTAAATGGTTAAAAGGGCGTCTTTCAAGTGGAAGGTATCTTATGTGGTTGCATACCCCTTTTTTAGGTTTGTTTTTGGTGTTAGGGGTTTTGGTCGTGAGAATGTGCCCCTTGAAGGTCCGGTTATAATCGCATCAAATCATAGGAGTGGATGGGACCCCCCGGTTTTGGGGTTTGCATCGCCCAGGGAGGTGCATTTCATAGCAAAGAGGGAATTGTTTAACCCGTTTCTATCCCCAATTATCAGGTTTTATAACGCCCATCCCATCATAAGGTCGGCCGGTGCAAAGGGGGCATTATTAACCGCTTTGGACCTACTTAAAAAGGGGTTTGCTATAATAATTTTCCCCGAGGGTACCAGGAACAGGACAAATGAACCCCTACTCCCCCTTAGGAGGGGAATAGAATGGTTGGCGTATAACGAGGAAATAAACGAAAGTGTTGCGGTTGTTCCCACTTGGATAGAACATAAGAAAAGGGGATTTGATGTGTTTTTTGGAAAACCCATATATCCCCGGGAGATTGAAAGGGGTATTTTTTTGGATTTGTTAAGGAAAAAAATTTTAACCTTAAAAGAAAAAAAGGAGGTAGGGTATGGAGCTTGATATTTTTAAGGAAGTAGAAAGTTTGCCGCAAGAGGTGTTAAAGGAGGGGTTAGAGAGTTTGGATCTACCCCAAGAGGAAGAACTCGTAGAGGGTGTAGTAATGGCAATACAAGGGGATGAGGTATTTATAGACATAGGAGGAAAGGCGGAAGGGAGCGTCCATATCTCGGAGTTCAAGGGTCAAATCCCAAAAATAGGCGAGAAGATCTTGGTGTATGTTGAAAAGGCCGATGGGGTAAGGGGTATAAAACTATCAAAGTATAAAGCGGATTTTGAGAGGGCTTGGGATCATATAAACGAAGCCTTCCAAAGCGGTGCCCTCGTGGAGGGTAAAATCACCAAAAGGGTAAGGGCCGGGTATATGGTAGATGTATTCGGGGTTGAAGCCTTTATGCCAAAATCCCTTTCCGGAGATGTCAGCAAAATTAGAACCCTACACAGCGGTAAAACCATTAGGGTGAAAATAGTAAAGGCGGATAAGGAGAGGAAATCCATAGTCGTATCCCGTAAGGACGCCCTTGAAGAAGAGGAGATAATGGCCAAGCAAAGGCTATCCGAACTAAAACCCGGTATGGTTGTTAAGGGTGTGGTTAGCCACATTATAGAATCCGGTGTTTTCGTTGATATAGGCGGTGTTGAGGGTTTTGTTCATATAAGCGAACTGGCTTGGCATAGGCCGAGAAAGATAGAGGATGTGGTTAGAATAGGTGAGGAAATAACGGCTAAGGTTTTGGATGTGGATCCCGAAAAGAAAAAACTATCGTTATCAATAAAACAATTGTTGCCCCATCCATGGGAGACGGTTGCGGAAAAATATCCCGTTGGTTCAAAGGTTAAGGGTAGGATTACAAAACTCGTGGATTTTGGGGCTTTTGTTGAGTTGGAACCCGGAGTTGAGGGGTTGGTTTATATAAGCGAGATAAGGTGGGGAAGACCCCCTTCACATCCCTCTGAGGTTTTAAAGGTGGGGCAAGAGGTTGAAGCAATAGTGTTAAATGTTGATGTTGAAAGGCAAAGGATTTCTTTGGGTATTAAACAAACCCAACCCGACCCGTGGACAACCGTTAGGGAAAGGTATAAGGTTGGAGATAGGGTTTCGGGAAGGATATACGATTTTGACCAGTATGGGGCGTTCGTTGAATTGGATGATGGACTCGTGGGATATTTACATATATCAAACATCTCTTGGACCAAAAAGTTCAGGCATCCATCCGAGGTGTTAAAGAAGGGTAAGGTTTACGACTTTTATGTACTCGGAATAAACGACAAAGGGCACTTTGTGGAGTTATCATTAAAGCACCTATATCCCAATCCTTGGGATAAAATCCAGAAAGAGATGGGAGAGGGCACACCCGTAGAGGTTGTTGTAAAGGGCGCTTCAAGTAAAGGCTTGATAGTTGAGTTGCCCGAATACCAAATAGAAGGGTTTATACCCGCTTCACAACTCGTTAAGAAGTCGCCCTTTGATTATGAAAAAGGTCAAAGGATAAATGTGACTATACTAACCTTGGAGCCGGATAAAAAGAGAATAGTTTTCTCGGAGAAGGGATACCAAAGGATCAAAGAGGCCGAAGAGAAGGAAAGGATGAGGGAAGAGGTTGCAAAACAGGAAAAGAAGATAGCGGAAGGAAAGCCCACCCTGAGCCTCGGAGATATATTAAAGCAGGAAATGGAAAGGTTGAAGAAGTTGAAGGAGTAAAAAATGTTCGGGCGGGGGTTTATATTTGCGGTGTTTCAGATATATTACCCGGAGAGTACATTGGTTTATGCAAAGATGACAGCCCCCGCCCGCATATTCATACCCAAAAAGGATACGATCAGGTGGAAGATATCTTTGGATGTATCGGGTTTATGCACGAAGGTTGAGTACAGGGAATCCGTAGTCACGGATGAACGGAAAATAATATCGGATAGTGTAATTTGTGTTTTAAAAGGCGAAAAGGTATTCAAAATATATGCCGAGATTATGGATTACAATTCGGGAAAGGTTTTAAGGAATGTAAAAACGGGAAACCTCAAAAACCCCAAAGATATGTTGGTATCTTCACTGATATACGATTATGTTGAAAACGGCGTAAATTTAAAATTAATGGTTTTTTCCAAAAGGGAAAGGGATGTAAAGGTTAGGTTTGGTATAAAGAACCAATGGGATAGGTGGAAGTATTTTGATGAGGTTAAAACCCATATAAATGGTGAAACGGTTGTTGAATACCTTATACCCAAAAAGTATTTAGCGTTTGGTGAGGTTAAGTTCTCGGCTACGATAAACGGCGTAGATAGGGAAACGGAAGTTTTGTTCAACGAGTTTAACATTGAAAACGATGGGGATTTTAATATTTTGCTTTCCGTTTTGGATTTCGTTTATGGTAAGAAAACGGATATGTTGAAGGGGAAGAAAGGGGAGGAGAGGTTAAAGGCTTGGGAGGAATTTTGGGAAACCGTTGGGGGGCAAAAGGCAAAGGAGGAGTTTTTGGATAGGTTGTATGTGGGTATGCAGTTGTATCCGAGTAATATTAGGAGTAAAATATCCGATAGGGCAATGGTATATACCAAGTTTGGCCCTCCGGATGAGATAGTTTCCGAACCTTTTAGATTGGAAGGGAAACCATATGAGGTGTGGTATTATCATAGGTTGGGTTTAAGGTTTATTTTTGTTGATTTTGATGGCACTGGGGATTACAGGCTTGTCCCGGAAGGGTATTTGGATATATTGAGGTGAAGGTAGGGATAATATCGTATTTTTTTCCACCGAACAACTCTTCGGGGGCACAAAGATGGTCAAAACTCGCCGAATATCTGAAAAATAAAGGTGTTGATATATTTGTGATTTCGTCCATAGGGGATAAGTTTGGTGGGGAGGATTACGAGAGGTTTGAGTTTCTAAAAAGGGTTATAAGAATATACCCCCTTAGGTATTCCCAACCTTACAGGTTTCCGGTGCATGGAAAATTAAACCTTTTAAAGTTCTTTATAGTTCCGGATAGCAGGGTTTTGTTCTTTGTAAAGTATTATAGAAAAATTTCCGCCATTTTGGAAAGGGAAATGCCGGATGTTGTAATCGTTTCCGTTCCGCCCTTCTCCTCGGTTTTAACGGTTCGCACATTGTTAAAACTTAAAATACCCTATATAGTGGATTTAAGGGATGTTTGGTTTTATGACCCAAGGAGACCTAACAAATTGGCGGATTTTATAGTTGAAAGGTGGGCTTTAAAAAACGCTAAGGGGGTTTTCTGCATAAACGATTATTCCTTAAAGGAAGCAAAAATGTTTAATAAAAATGCCTTTTTGATACCGCATTTTTACAACCCAAAAGAGTACGGGGTTGAACCCTTCAAACATTCCGACATTTGGGTTTCCCATATAGGTAGCCTATTCAACGAAAGGGATATAAATCCCCTTATAAATGTCGTTAAGGACTTGGGTTTAACTTTAAGGTTGGTGGGTCCGGGCTCGGAAAGGTTTGGGGGGATGGGGCCCGTTGAAAGGCGCAGGGCAATAAGGGAAATGGTTTCCGCGGATGTATTGGTTGCGATATTTGGCAAAAGTAAAGACCAAAAATATGTTTCATCCGTAAAACTGTTTGAATATTTGGGTGCAAAAAAGCCAATAATAGTTATATCTCCGAAGGGATATATTAGAAAAGTGGCGGAAGAATTGGGTTTGGGTATATGTGATAATTCGGAAAATGATATCAAAAGGTGCATAGAAGAGGCTTTAAAGGGGAAGTATAAACCCAAAAATTCCGATAAATATTCCCTTGAAAGGGTTGGGGAAAAAATTCTGGGCTTATTGCAAATGATTTGCAAAACCTGACCTTTTTGGTAAGGATTACAATATGAGAATTATCGGTTGGTTATGCTTTGGCTTTTTGTGGGAATATCAACAGAAAGGGCTATAAGCATTTTGGATTATATTGCAAGGGATTATAAGGATGTGGTTTCAAACGGTGAGGTTATGGATACCGCGGAGTGGGAGGAGATAACGGGTTTTGCAAGGGAGTTAAAGGATGCCGGTTATACATTTGCGGATACGCTTTTAAGACTTATGGAAAGCAAAGTTCCTTACGACTCCTTGGTTTCATATATAAAATCCGTAAAAACCTCATTGGGAACAAAGTTAAATGTATCCCCACCAATTCCAGACCTTTTGAGGGGGAAGGAGTTGTATATAAAACACTGTTCCTCTTGCCACGGGGAGGATGGCAAATCAAATACACCATTGGCTCAAAATATGGAGCCAAAACCGAGGATACTTTATAATAATAGGGATTTAAGCCTTTTAGGGGTTTTTCAGGTTATAACTTATGGGGTTGAGGGAACACCTATGCCGTCCTTCTCAAACCTAAGCGAAAAGGAGAGGTGGGATATATCATTTTATGTTATGTCTTTGGGTAGGAAAGAGGGGGATATGGTTTTTCCCCTAAGTATATCGGATATTGTAATGCTTGGCGATGCGGAACTTTATGAAAAAATGAAATCCTTAGGGGTTGAAAATCCGGAAGATTATATAAACACTTTGAGGACAAAACCCGAGTTATACCTATCCCAAAAACCAAAGGACAAGTTGTTAAAATACTTAAACCTGGCCCTTGTGCTTACAAAAAGCGGAAATTACGATAAGGCTAAGGAGGTATTACTTGACGCATATTTTGAAGGTTTTGAACCTTTGGAAGGTATATTAAATCCGCAAAAGGTTAAGGAGATAGAGAAAAAATTCACTAACATCAGGGAAATGCTTGATAAAAGGGATTTTAGGGCATACGATGAGATACTATCGTTAAAAGAAGAGGTTTTAAACCTCAACGGGTTTAACCCCTGGTTTGCCTTTATCGGCTCCTTTGGAATCATTTTCAGGGAGGGTTTGGAGGCAATACTCATAATCGCGGCTATTTTGGCCATCTTATACTCCTTGGGATATAGAAAGGAAAGTGTATATGTCCATATTGGTTGGATTTCCGCAATACTCTTAGGTGTTATACTCTGGATTGTTGCCCAAGTGGCCATTAAAATATCCGGGGCAAGTAGGGAATTGGTTGAAGGTATATCCGCACTTTTGGCCTCGGTTGTATTATTCCATGTGGGGCATTGGATGTTGGCAAATTCCGATGCCCAAAAATGGAAAAATTATATAAAGTCATCCGTTAAGAGGAGTTTGCAAAAAACGCAAACCTTAGGTTTATTCGCTCTTTCCTTTATAGCAACTTTTAGGGAGGTTTTTGAAACGATTTTGTTCTATCAGGCCTTATATATACAAACGGGTGGAAAGTTAGCACTCATTGGCGGTTTTGTTTTGGGAGTAATTTCTCTAATCTTCATCGCTTGGAGTATATTCTTTTTGAGGAAGAAACTCCCACTCTCGCAATTCTTTGTATTAAGCGGGGGTTTGCTTTTGGTCCTATCTTTCACATTGGTGGGTAAAGGTGTAAAGGCATTACAGGAAGCGACATTATTACCCATAACCCATATACCTTGGATGCCCTCTTTTGAATTCTTAGGAATTTATCCAACGGTTGAAACTATAACAGCACAATTTCTCATAGTATTCGGGATTTTATTGGTGTTTTCAATTAAACTTTACCAGGAAAACACCCGCAGAAAGGAAATACTCAACAGGGTTTTTGAATTGGAGAGGGAGATAAGGGATATATCCGCATCTATTGAGAACATAAGGTGTAGCATAGGGACATGTATATTGGAAAACCAAATGGACAGGGTGAGGGAGGCTTTGAGGGGTATGGAGAGGGAACTGGTTAGTATTGAGGAAAAACTCACCACATTTGAGGAAATTATACAGGGTTATAATTCCCACCATGTTTGACAGAAAACCGGAATGGTTGAAAATAAAACTCAAAACAGACGGTAAATTTTTGGATGTTAAATCCACCCTAAGAAGCCATAACCTATACACGGTTTGCGAAGAGGCGAGATGTCCAAACATTTATGAGTGCTGGGGGCATGGGACGGCTACGATTATGATTTTGGGGGATGTATGCACAAGGGGTTGTAGGTTTTGTGCGGTTAAAACCGGAAACCCGAGGGGGTGGGTTGATAAGGATGAACCCATGAATGTTGCCAAGTCCATAAGCAAATTAAACCTGAGGTATATCGTTCTAACCATGGTTGATAGGGATGACTTACCGGATGGAGGGGCATCGCATGTTGCCAAAACGATATTTTACATAAAAATGCTGAGGCCGGATGTTAAGGTTGAAGCCCTCGTTGGGGATTTTCAAGGGAACACCCAAAGCATAGAAACGGTTGTGAATTCTCCCTTGGATGTATTTGCACACAATGTTGAAACCGTTAGGAGGCTGACGCCGAAGGTTAGGGATAGGAGGGCATCTTATGAGCAATCCCTGTTTGTCTTGGAATACGCAAAGAGGATAAGGCCGGAGATATATACAAAATCAAGCATAATGGTGGGTTTGGGGGAAAGGGAAGAAGAGGTTTTGGAAACGCTTAGGGATTTAAGAGATGTGGGTGTGGATATAGTAACCCTCGGACAATATCTCCAACCAACGCCAAAACACCTACCGGTGGCGGAATATGTATCACCCGAAAAGTTCAGGTTTTACAGGGAAGAGGCTTTGAAAATGGGATTTAAAGAGGTGTTTTCGGGGCCCTTGGTAAGGTCATCTTACAGGGCGGATAAGGTTTTCTTTGAGGCAACGCAAAAGGTTTAACTTTAAACTATCAATCAAGGGGAATATTTTTAAGCCCGGCGATAGATAACTTTCGGGAATTTGGATTATACACCTTCTTTCAAAGCCCAACCTGTCTTTGAAATTATAAGGTACGATTAAAATATCAAATTCCTTTCCCAAAATATCCTCGCTTGATACCGGTTTATATCCCTTTAAATAACCAAACGCGTTTTTTCCACCGAAGAGTTCCAAAATCTCAGAAATGTATGTATTATCACCCGCTACATATACGGGGGATTCGGAAATCTGAACGGCAAATGTGAATTCCGGCAAAGGGTTTATACCCTTAACAAATTCTTTAATACTGTCCGCCAGTGCTTTCGCCCTTTTTTCCCTACCGAGAATGTTGCCGAGTTCAGTTATATCCTTTGTAAGTTCCTCAACACTTTCGGGTGAAAAGTCATAGGTTTCTATACCGAGGCTTTCCAAATTCCTTTTAACATTTGCCTGCATAGGTAATGTTATTATGACCAAAGAGGGTTTTAGGGTTTTTATCCTTTCGTAATCCGGGTTTAAAAGGTCTCCAACGACCGGTTTCTCGCCTTTATATGAACTATAAGTGGAAACACCGACGAGTTTATCCTTAGCACCCAAGGCGTATATAATTTCATCAGCAGAGGGAACCAAAGAGACTATACCCCCCCTACCCTGCGGGATACAGGAAAGTATTAAAAGCATTAAACTAAACCTTCTCATAGATTTTATAAACATCACCCGCCCCTTGCAACAAAACTATATCCCCCTCCTTTATAACCTTCCTCAAATTATCCACCGCCTCATCAAAATCCCCAACCATAACTACATTTTCATAACCCAATGTTTTTAAGGCTTTATATATCAACTCGGAGGAAACACCGCTTATAGGCCTCTCACCCGCGGGATATATAGGTAGAAGTATTACGAAATCCGCATCCTTTAAGACCTCGGCGAATTCCCTATATAAGTCCATAGTTCTGGTATATCTGTGGGGTTGAAAAACCATTATAACCCTTTTCCCCATCCCCTTAGCCACATCTATAACGCCCCTTATCTCCGTTGGGTGATGCCCGTAATCATCCACAAATACAGCCCCCAACTTTTCTCCCTTTATCTCAAATCTTCTCCCTACACCTTTGAAATCCACAAGGTATTCCAAGGATTCCTTTAAACCTATACCCAACTCCCAAGCAACGGTTATGGAAGCGAGTGCGTTCAAAACATTGTATTTTCCGGGTACATTCAGTTTTCCCAAAACCCTTTCACCAAAACCATTAACTACGAATTCGCTACCCAACCCCTCAACCTTTAAATCTTCAACGAATACATCGTTTTCGCTTGAAAACCCGTATGTGAAAAACCTCTTTTCAATAAAGGGTATTACATCCCGGGTGTTTTTATCATCCCCGCATAATATAACCGACCCATAAAAGGGAACCTTATTCGCAAACTCAATAAATGCCATCTTTAAAGAGGCCATACTCCCATAAGTATCCATATGCTCCCTGTCTATGTTTGTGATAACCGCTATTGATGGTAGGAGTTTTAAAAAAGACCTATCCGATTCGTCTGCCTCAACGACCAAATACTCCCCACTACCCATTAAACTACCAGAACCCCTATCCCTTAATATTCCGCCCACTATTACGGTTGGGTTTTTGTTTGCCCTTTGTAGTATATGGCCTATCATAGATGTTGTTGTGCTCTTGCCATGGGCACCCGAAACGGCGATGGAAAACTTAACCCTCATGAGTTCCGCCAACATCTCGGCCCTTTGAATAACGGGTATTCCCAATTCCTTCGCCCTTACGAGTTCGGGGTTATCGGGAGTAATGGCCGAAGAATACACAACTATATCCGCACCCTCAACATTTTCCGCTTTATGCCCGTAGAAAACCTTCACACCCAATCTTTCCAGCCTTTCAGTAGTTTCCTTTTTGGAAATATCAGACCCCCTAACATTAAAACCTAAGTTGTGTAAAATCTCCGCTATCCCACTCATCCCGGAACCGCCTATACCTATCATGTGGATGTTGGAAAACCTCGTTTTGGGAATTAAAACCATAAAGGTGGGAATTATAGGGTTGCCAACATCTTATGCAACCTTATAATACTTAGCGTGGAAAGGTTTATAGAACTCGCTACGGAGTATGTTAAGAAGAATAGGGATACGGTAATGTGGGGAGGTTTAGGTTTGGTTGTCTTAATAGCAGGGGGTATATATTACTGGTATAACACGAATAAAACGAAAATGGAAAGGGGAGAAATTGGATATTTAAGGGCTTTGTTTATGGGTTTAAGGGATACGAGGCTCTTGGAGGATGTTGCCAAAAACTCCAAGGGTACCGTATGGTCGGATATGGCATTGCTTGACCTCGCAAACTTATCGTATTCAAAGGGTGATTTGAAAAAAACCCGTGAGTATGTTGAGGAGATGGTTAGGAAAAACCCTATAACAAAGTATGCATACCATTCTTATATGTATGCGTTAAAGATGGACTCAAAGGAAAAGGATGCATTGGATGAACTCAAAAAGGCCTCATCGGTTAAAGATTACAAGACAATTTCCCAACTCTTTGCGATAAGGTTGGCGGAAAACCTGATAGAAATGGGGAGATTCAAAGAGGCAAAAGAGGTTTTAAAACCCATCACCGAGGATATGTTTTCGCCTTATAATAGTAGGGCGAAGGCGCTTATGAAGGTTGCCGAAGCATTTGCGGGGAGGTGAAAAATGTTTATGGGTACACCAAATTTTACGGATAAGGCGAGAAGGGTTCTAATGTCTGCAAGGCGTGAGGCTATGGAGTTTGGCCATGACTATATAAGTGCAGAACACCTACTTTTGGCAATAACCCAAGTTTCGGATAGCATGGCTGTGCTTATCCTAACCAACCTCGGCGTGGATATAATGGATTTGAGAATGGAAATAGAGAAGGGGTTATCCCGTGGTCCTTTGAGGAGAACTTATGCACAGGAAATCCCTCTATCAACATCGGCTAAGAGGGCTATAAACAACGCAATAGACGAGGCCAAGAAAATGGGGCATCCATCGGTTGGGACGGAGCATATTTTGTTGGGAATACTACTTGAAAGCAAGTCTATGGCTTCTCAGATTTTGGAAAACAGGTTTGGTATAAACCCCTCAATAGTTAGGGATGAAATAAAGAGGTTGAGGGAACACGGCAGGACGGATGATACATTCTCACCATTCACGCCAACCTTTGAACCTCCGAGGTTTTCGTCATCTTCTCAGAGGCAGGAGCCGAGGAAGAGTAGTAAGGGTAGCACGAGAACCCTTGATCAATTCTCAACGGATTTGACAGAACTCGCAAGGCTCGGAAAACTTGATCCAGTTGTGGGTAGGGAAAGGGAGATAGAAAGGGTTATACACATACTTTCAAGAAGGAAAAAGAACAATCCCGTTCTCTTAGGGGAACCGGGTGTGGGTAAAACTGCAATAGTTGAGGGTTTGGCCCAAAGGATTGTAAGGGGAGAGGTGCCGGATGAGTTAAAGGACAAGAGGATTTTAGCCCTTGACCTGGCGGGTATAGTTGCGGGTACAAAGTATAGGGGACAGTTTGAGGAAAGGATAAAAGCCATAATTCAAGAGGCGACAAATGCCCCCGATGTTATCCTGTTTATTGACGAGTTGCATACCCTTGTTGGTGCGGGTGCTGCTGAGGGTGCCCTTGATGCCGCAAATATACTAAAACCCGCATTGGCGAGGGGAGAAATTCAGATAATAGGAGCAACGACGGTTGAGGAATATAAGAAACACATAGAACACGACGGGGCTTTGGAAAGGAGGTTTCAACCCGTATATGTTGAACCACCAACCGTGGAGGAAACCATTGAGATATTAAAGAAGTTAAAGCCGAGATATGAGGAATTTCACGGGGTAATATACACGGATGAGGCAATTGAGGCTGCGGCTAAACTTTCAGACAGGTATATAACGGACAGGAATTTACCCGACAAGGCCATAGACCTTTTGGATGAGGCCGGCGCCGCGGTGAAACTCTCTGCGGAAATACCCCCAGAGGTAAAGAAGCTTGAAGACGACCTTGAAAGGATTAGGAAACTTTTGGAGTTTTCAAGGAGTAGGGGTGATGTAGAATCTATGAGGAGGATGGAGGTAAAGGAGAGGGAATTGATTCAAAAAATAGAGGAAATCAAGAGAAAGCACAAACCTGTTGTTACCGCGGAAGACATAGCAAAGGTCGTGGCGAGATGGACGGGGATACCGGTATCGCAGATAACATACGATGAATCCAAGAGACTCTTAAAACTTGAAGAGGAACTCAAAAAGAGGGTTGTAGGTCAGGATGATGCTATAAGCGCCTTGGCCAAGGCCATAAGGAGGGCGAGGTCGGGAATAAAGGATGTAAAAAGACCCATTGGAAGTTTTATCTTCTTAGGTCCAACCGGAGTTGGTAAAACCGAGCTTGCAAAGGCATTGGCCGAATTCATGTTCGGAAGCGAGAGAGCCCTTATAAGGATAGACATGTCCGAGTATATGGAAAGGCATAGCGTTTCAAGGTTAATAGGCGCCCCTCCGGGATATGTGGGGTATGAAGAAGGGGGACAATTAACCGAAGCGGTTAAAAGGAGACCGTATTCAGTTGTGCTATTTGATGAGATTGAAAAGGCCCATCCGGAGGTTTTAAATGTCCTGTTGCAGGTTCTTGAAGATGGGATACTTACGGATGGTCTTGGTAGAACGGTTAGTTTTAGAAATACGATAATCATTATGACATCAAACATAGGGGTTAGGAGGTTAAAAGAGGCGAGGAAAATAGGGTTTGCAATTGGTGAGGAAAGGGATGAGGAATTTGATTTTGAGAGGATGAGGGAGTTCCTCATAAGCGAACTCAAAAAGGCGCTTCCACCGGAGTTTTTGAACAGGGTTGATGAGGTTATTATATTCAGGCCTTTGAACAAAGAAGACCTCGTGCAAATCGTTGAAATTATGCTTAACGACCTCAGAAAGAGGCTTGCGGAGAGGAAGATAACCCTTGAACTAACGGATGAGTTGAAGAGGTGGCTGGTTGAGAAGGGATATGACCCGGAATACGGCGCAAGGCCATTAAGGAGGGTTATAAGGAAGTATATTGAGGAGCCGCTTTCAGAGGTCATAATAGCCGGGGAAATAACGGACAATTCCCATGTAATAGCGGATATTGATAGGGAGAAGGAGAAGGTGGTCTTTAAGAAGAGCGAGGAGTTGGCCGGGGCGAAGTGAGGGGTTTGAAGGGCCTATAATCACCGGTTTTAAGTTATTGGGATTGTGAGGATGAAGTTCCAACAGTTTAAAAGACTTTAAATTAAATGTTTTTCAGGTTTATAATTCCCATTGTATGGAAAATGCGAAGGAGATATGGGAAATACTAAAAGAGGTGGGCAAAAGGCTTGATAGGTTAGCAAAAAGCCAAGAGGAGACGGATAAAATGTTAAAGGAGACGAGGGAATTGGTTGAAAGCCTCGCAAAAAGGCAAGAGGAGACGGATAAAAAAATAAAAGAACTTGCCGAAAGACAGGCGGAAACGGATGAACAAATAAAAAAGTTAAGCGTTCAAATAAGTAAAGTTGCAAAAGAGGTAAGGAACACAACCAGAGCGGTAGCACAACTAAACGGTGTATGGCAGGATTATACGGAGGACACGATAAGGGAAGGTTTGGAGTATGCATTGAAGGAATTGGGGTTTGAGGGTTTTAGGGTTAGGGAGAATTTAAAGAGTAAAATGGACGGTGATAGTATGGAAATAGACGGGCTTGTATTGGGTGATGGTTATGTTATAGTTTTGGAGGTAAAGACCACATTAAGGGTTGATGATGTTGATGAGTTTGTTGAAGAGCTGGAAAAGAGGTTTTTAAGGTTTTTCCCCGAGTACAAAGGTTATAAGTTGTACGGTGCGGTTGCGGGGATGAAGTTCCATCAGTTTGCGGATAGGTATGCGAGTAAGAAGGGTTTTATCGTTTTAAAGCACAAAGATGGCAAAGATGTTAAGGTTTTAAATCCAAAAAACTTTAAGCCAAAGGACTTTTCAGGTGTGTAAGGATAAACTTTTAAACCAAAAAACTTTTCACCTTTATAATATTCACCTTAACTGGGGCGTCGTCTAATTGGCAGGACGCCAGACTTTGGATCTGGTAGTGGAGGTTCGAGTCCTCCCGCCCCAGTTTGGATATTAAGAAGATTTCAGATTTATCAAAGTTAAACTTTGATGGCAACTTGAAAAAAGACCTTGAAGGTATAATTAAATGGGCCGAGGTTCTGGAAAAAGTTCCCGATGTTGAGCCCCTATTTACCCCATATGAGGGTTTTACACCCTTAAGGGAGGATAACGCTTTTGAATGGGATTATGATGACCCAATAAAATCCGCACCCGAAAAGGTTGAAGGATTTATAAGGTTTATTTCACCAATAGGCAGAAAAACTTAAAGTGAATAGGGAAAGGGTTGAAAGCCTTATAAAGCAGCTGCTTTTGGAAATAGGTGAAGATCCCGAAAGGGACGGATTAAGAAATACACCCAAGAGAATAGCGAGGATGTTTGAAGAGATATTTGCCGGCTATAATCAGAATTTAGAAGAAATCCTAAACGGTGCGATATTTGAAGCGGATTACGATGAGATGGTTATAGTTAAGGACATTGACTTTTACTCAATGTGCGAACACCATATGTTGCCGTTTTTTGGTGTTGCGCATGTTGCATATATACCCAAGGGAAAAGTTATAGGACTTTCAAAAATCCCAAGGATAGTTGATATGTTTGCTAAAAGACTCCAAATACAAGAAAAAATGACCGTGGAAATAGCGGAGGCCATAAATTCCCTTATAAATCCCCTCGGCGTTGCCGTTGTTATAGAAGCCGTTCATATGTGTTCCGTTATGAGGGGTGTTAAGAAGCCTAGGAATAAAATGATAACAAGCGCAATGCTTGGGGTTTTTAAGGAGGATATAAGGACAAGGGAAGAGTTTTTGCATAACATCGGTAGAAATTTGACATTGAGGTAGTTTCCCCCTTATAATACATTCTTATGGTCGGGATAACTTTAAATGGCGCTTTTGGCCGTAGGTTTAAGGTTTCTGGGTCTCTCCTCAAATTCCTGCTAGTCTTTTTGCTTATGGTGGGTAAGGGGTATTCGGTAATAGTGCCGATAGAAGTTCCGCCTGATATACCCGACAGTTTGCTCTTTGATTTACAAAAGCTCTCAAAAAACCCTCAGGTTATTGAAAGGCTAAGGCAAATATCGTTAAAAGAGATAAGGAAAGCCTTTGACAACGGTGTTAAGGATGTTCAGCCCATACTCGTAAGGAAGGGTAAGCCAATAGAACCTCCAAGGGACACATTTTATAAACCCGATGCCTTTTGTGTAAGAAAGAGGTTGAGGACATGCATAGGTGGTGGATGGACGAGTGCGGAGGTTTCAAGGATAAACAATCATCTAAGCAGGATTATACCGATAATAGAGGGTATATATGGACAAGCCTTTATGACACCGAAAATATTTTACACTGGAAACCCCTATGTGAAGATAATAAAAGATGACGATGTTCCTTCTGATAAAGGAATAACCTGCGCCCCTTGGTATAATGCGGTTTGCTTTGTGATAACGGGTGAGTTTGGATGCACCCTTTGGCCTTGGGATGATAACGGGTATATAGTTATAAATCCGGAGGGAGATACGCTTGATGATGAGGATGACGATGCGTTATTAACCCACGAGTTATTTCATGCGTTTAGGTTAAACTGGATATTGACATACCCGCAGTATGAGGAGGGTCATGCGGAGGCTGGCAAAATTTTAGCTACAAAGGAACTTTGCAGAATATATGGAATCGCTTGTGGTTTTATCAATACAAATTATACAAACGAAGATACTTATGTTTTCCACCAATATTTCAACTTACCTTTTATAGGCTCAAATCTGTGGTGGGGGAACTTTTATGCCTTTGCATATGAACCTCTTTGGGATGCGAGGTATTCAACTTGGGGTTATTTGTGGATAAAGGTGTATTTGGCAAATTCAAATTTCTTTTTAAACTTTAATAACAACCTATGCAATATTCCCCCAACAATTGTAAGGCCTCCTTATACCTATGATTTATACTTAAACTGGTTAGCCGTTCCATCTTTTGGTAGTGGTCCTATTGAAGGGCAGACTTTTAGGAATTGGTTTAATAATCAACCGGCATTCTTTAACAATTATCCCATATCATCCAGAAAAGGGAGATTACAATATAACCTTGCAATAACCACATATAATATACCTACCACAACCCTTGATTTAAAAACATTTTACTACCGGCGGGAACTTATAATGGAAAAACCCGTGGATAACGCCGTTTTAAGGATGAGGGTTTGGAACTCATCAGGTATGCTAATAAAGGATACCTTATTAATCACGGACTCATCGGGCGTGGCAACTATTAGTTTGGGTATAGGTAGCGGTGGGAATGTCTTGAAAGAAAGGTTTAAAATCCAAGTTTGTGATACGCTATTCTGTTCTCCGAATAGGGAGGATATTCCCATATATGCCGAAATAGTTTTGGGCCCAATTTATACAAATCGCAGCATAAACGGTGCTGTTGGGGCCGAAAAAAATATAGATGTTCATATAGGTAGTATCACAACAAGGGATACAAACGGCTTGTTTGCGAGTCCTTATAGCATTAGGCAGGAAAATATAAGGGTTTATTATACATCGTCTTATTTGAGCTTTATGGAAACATATTGGATAAAGGATTCTTTGCCTCAATGGATATACCCCGGATTGTTTAACGATATACCCATTAGAAGGAATTTAAGAATCCCCCCAGAGAAGGTTCTGGGTATAACAGTAGAAAGTCTTGATACCATAAACGATACGGTTAGAATTACTTGGATGCAGAATAAAGAATTTGACCTTCATGGTTATGAAGTTTTTAGAAGCATAGACGGTTCCGATTTTGTGTTTTACAGATTTACAAACGATACCACTATATTGGAGAACATAGGTCCATGTGTATCCTATAAGTTTCTTGTGATACCTGTGGATATTTGGGGAAATAGGGGTGAATCATCGGATACCGTGGAAATATTTTACAATGACGAAACCTACGACTGTTTGTTCTCTCTACAAAAATCAGAAATTAAATCGGCGGATACCGGAAATGTTAAAGTATATGATGTTTTGGGAAGAAGGGTTAATAAAAAGAAAAGAGGGGTTTATTTTATTATTAAAAACGGCAAGGTAAAAAAGGAGGTTATAAGATGAAAAAGGTTTTTTGGGTTTTGCCTATTACATTGGTTTTTTATTCATGCTTAAAAAATCTGTGTATGGGCGACGGTACAACGGGAAGTTGTGAAATATTTAATGCGAGTCCTATAAACGACGGTAAGGCTTTGAATGTTAGGATTTCAAAGGTAGATGAATACGACTACATTTTAATAAGGGGACATTCCACGGATGGTACAGTGGAATTGTACTTAAAGGATGATACAACGGTTGTTTTCAACGAACCATTTGTGGATTTAATAGGGGAAATGAGGGCGAGGTGTTATGAATGTTCGGGATACATTCTTTGGTTTATAATGTTTAGCGATAACACCCTTAAACTGAGCGACACGACTTATAACGCTTTGGAAGTTGATACCGGGGGAAATACGAGGGTTGTAAAGGGAAATATGGCAAATCCCCCTTATATCAAGTTTGTAAAGATTGATACGAGTATATACGCCGTCGGGAACGGTATTAAAATTTCATACCCCGGAAGGTTCAAAATAGCACCCGATACGGGATATTACGATACCATAAAGGTTTCCGGGGAGCATGCCCTTTGGATAACCTCCAATCCTCAAATGTATGGTAAATTGAAGGTTTCAGGTATGTATAATGACAGCATAACCGTTTGGATAGGTTTTAGAAAGGATATAAAGGGTTTAAAATGGATAGAATAGGAGGTGTAAAATGATGTATTTAATTGCGAGTCTTGACTTTGCGGGTTATACGGCGGGGAGTTTTAGGTTTTATCAGGTAATGTATAAAGGTTCTCCATATACATCCGTTGAAAAGGATAGCGTTATACTAACCACAACAACTACAAAATGTTCTTCCCCCTCCGATGTGGCGGTTTATATAAGCGAAGATACCATATATTACACCTATGATTCTTTAAAGGCTTACTATGACGGGGAGTTTTTAACGGATGCTATTAAGATAAATATTAACTCCATAAATTACCCTATATACTTACGCTTTTTGAGGTTTCCCTTGGTTATGTCCTATACTTGGCAGGTTGTTGATACATGCATACAACCCGCAGGCCGTATGGTTCCTATAATGGATTTGGATGCGGACGGCATAAGCGATAGCTTGTTTGTTGATAGTTCTAATATAGGAATAACATTTGTATCTACGGATAGTGTAAAGATTGAAACGGATACGATAACGGTTATTTTTAAACTCACAAGGCCTATGATACTTTACGCGGATTCATCGGATACGATTATGCACAAAAACTTCAAGCACACATTTAAGTTTATTTTAAGGGGCAAATACCTCCCTTACATAGGATACGAGTACCTCAGATCGGATACCGCGGAATACATATACGAGTACGATTACATACGCACATCCACATCGGACAGTTTGCATGCCTCGGCGAATATTACCCTATCACCGTTTTACATAAGGGAACTCATATTCACAAAAGTTGCGGAAAAACCAATTAAGGAAACAAAAGGACAAGTATATGAACTTTACGATGTAAATGGAAGGCTTATTTGTAGGGGCAAAGGGGCTCTTTACAACACCCAGAAACTACCAAAGGGCGTTTATTTCGTAAGGGTTGGAAAAAGGGTTAAGAAGGTAATAAGTAAATAGACCCCACACTTAAACAATCCAAAATTTAGGTTTGGCACCTTTTGGTACAAAGGAGGTAGTTTTATTAACACCCCTTACTCAATATTATAGAGGAGTTTTAAGGGGTAATTTCGTTTCAGGGGCGACTTCGTTCTGGTCAACCACCACGGGAAGTATAACCATATCGGGAATTCCGGCCGGCGCTTCAATAGTAAAGGCTTTACTATTCTGGGGTTGTGAGTGTAATAGCACCTCCGATTTGGCCAATATAAATTTCAATGGCACCCCAATAACGGGCTCGGTGGTAGGTTCAACATCATCATTATGTTGGGGAACGGGTTCCTACCTTAACTATGTAGCGGATGTTACCGCTCTCGTTTCCGGTAATGGAACTTATACGATTTCCGTACCCTCATCCCTTCCCACCACACCGGGAGCGGATGGGGCATCTTTGTATGTTGTGTATTGCGAAGGTTCCGAACCCATTAGAACCATAAGCATATATGCCGGTGCGGAACATCTATCCTCATTAACCTTCACATCATATCCCTGGACACAGAGCGGGTTTACCGCTACGGCAAGCCCATAAGCCAAGGCATCCTTTACGGGTGGGGATTGCCAGGATGGAGATTCAAACACTTTATATTTTAATTCCAGTTTTGTTTATACATGCAATGGGAGTACGCCGGGCAACCATTATGGATGGTGGGAAGCCGATGTTTCATCTATGGTTCCACCAGCGGCAACCTCCGTAAACTGGCAATTTAATTCTAGCGGATCCGACTGCGTATCTCCAAATGTTAGCGTAATATCCATAACATCGGTTGATCCCGAGACATATACCTGTACAGCCGGATACGACGACCCCATATCGGTTGATGAAAATGGGAACATATATGCGTCCGGAGAAATAGAGGTTTATAACATTATGGGTCAGAGGGTATCAACAAGCCAAAAACTACCAAAAGGTGTATACTTCATAAAGGGCAAAAGGGGTATAAAGAGGGTTATACTCAGGTAAGACTCAAAGCCCTTTTACACTTGGGGCATACCTCATCAAAGGGCTCCTCAAACCACATCCAACACCTCGGGCATTTCTCACCTTTTGCGTGGGAAACCGCCCAAAGCCCAAACTCCCCCTCTATCCTCTCATCCCCATGAGGCTCATCCGTTATAACGAATTGGGAAACACCGAATATTTCCAAAAGGTAGGGTTTGTATTCTTCTAACAAGGGTTTATACTCATCCTTAGGCTTAAACTCTATCCTAGCATCAAGGTTTTGACCTATAACTTTTTTATCCCTTCTTAAAACCTCCAAGGCGGGATAAACCTCTTCCCTCATCTTTAACAAAAGGCCTAAATCCCTTTCAAGTTTCTCGTTTTTAAACTTTTCCGGTAATTCCTTCCAAACCTCCAAGAAGGGGCTAAAAGCCCATTCCTTAAATGGTGAAAATCCCCAAGCCTCTTCAACCGTATGGGGGATTATTGGTGCGAATACCATAAGTAGGTGATATAGTATGTAGTAAAGGGATGTTTGGGCGGATCTCCTCTCCCGGCTTGTCGGTGCAAATGTGTATAACCTATCCTTTAAGGTCTCAAAGTAGAAGGAGGACATATCAACTATAAAGTCATAAGACTTTCTGAAAACCTTTTCAAACTCAAAGTTATCGTAGTGTTCCAAGCATTCCGATACGAGGTTATACAAAACGCTTAAAGCCCATCTATCCAAGGGTAAGAGTTCTTCATACTCCAAGGGTTTATCAAAATCGTAGAGGTTGGATAAAAGGTATTTGTAAGTGTTTCTTATCTTTCTATAAGCATCAACAACCCTTGCCATTATCTCATCCCCTATGCGTAAATCCTCGGTATAATCGGAAGATGAAGCCCAAAGCCTTAAAACATCCGCACCGAACTTCCCTATGATCTCCTGAGGGGATACTACATTCCCAAGGGATTTATGCATTGCCCTTCCGAGGTGATCCAATACAAAGCCGTGGGTTATAACCGCCTTATATGGGGGTTCTCCCTTTGCAGCCATACCTATCATCAAAGAGGCGTTAAACCAACCCCTATGCTGGTCCCAACCTTCAAGATACACATCCGCAGGCCACCCTATTTTTCTCCTTTCAAGTACCGTAATATTCGTTGAGCCGGAATCAAACCAAACATCAAGTATATCGTATTCCTTTTCAAACTCAACACCCCCACACTTATCACACTTAAACCCTTTCGGCAACATGTTTTTTAGATTCTCGGTTATCCAAGCGTCGGAATTACCCTCTTTTATCCTTTTCGCCAAATTCCTGATAATACCACTGTTGAGTATTACATTTCCGCAGTTTTTACACCTAACGGCTGGTATGAAAACACCCCAAGCCCTTTGCCTTGATATTACCCAATCAGGCCTCTCTTTAACGGATGCGTATATCCTATTTATACTTTCGGGTGGATGCCATTTAACCTTTGTCTTAATGGCCTCTAAGGCCCTTTTTCTCAAATCCTCGTGATCAACGGATAAGAACCACTGACCGGTAGCCCTGAAAATTAGGGGTTTTTTATACCTCCAATCGTGTGGATAACTGTGCCTGTATTTTCCGATTTTTACGAAGAAGCCCAACTCCTTTAACCTCTCAACCGCCAACTCACCACCATCTTCTATACTCTTACCGGCGACATTTAAAGGGTATTGGGTTTGCTTATCCGCCTCTTCGGTGAAGTTCCCGACCTCATCAACCGGTGAGAAAACCTCTAAGTTATAAACCTTACCTATTTCGTAGTCCTCCTTACCGTGTCCGGGTGCTATATGAACTATACCCGAACCCTCTTCGGATGATACAAAGGGCGCCAATATACCAACGGAAACCCTATCCTTAAATAATGGATGTTGAAAACGCTTACCCTCAAAGTAAATACCTTTCTCCACCCTTTTTATTTCCGCATCCCAACCGAGTTCCTCCTTAACCCTCTCGTAGTTATCCTTTCCGAAAACGACGGTTTTGCCGTCTATTTCAACAAACACATATTCCATATCCGGGGAAAATGCAAAAGCCCTGTTTCCGTATAGCGTCCAAGGGGTTGTAGTCCAAACCAATATATAAAAGTCTTCATCCAAACACTTGGTTAAAAACCAAAGGGAAGGGGATTCCTTTTCGTAATACTCTATTTCCGCCATTGCCAATGCGCTTTGGCTTTCTCTTGACCAGGGCAACGGCATATAACCCCGATAGATATAACCCTTATCAACCAAATCCGCCAAAAGTTCGGTTTCTGCGGCCTCAACTTCGGGGTCCATGGTTAAGTAAATGTCATCCCAATCGGTCAAAACCCCAAGCCTCTTAAACTCCTCTTTTTGTATTTCAACCCACTTTTGGGCAAATTCCCGGCATTTTTGCCTAATTTTGAGTTTAACCTCGGGGTCTTTTATACCCCTCTCTTTAATGAGTTTCTTTATTTCTTCATCGTTTTCAACAACCTCCTTTTCAATGGGCATCCCGTGATTATCCCAACCCAAAACAAAACTGATTTTATAACCCCTCAAAGCCTTATACCTTACCAAAATATCCTTTAATGTCTTGTTTAAGGCGTGCCCTATGTGTATATGCCCGTTTGAGTAAGGGGGACCGTCGTGGAGTATGAAAAGGGGGGCATTCCTTTCCTTTAAGGTTTTAAAAACCTTCTTATCCTCCCAAATCTTTTGGAAAATCGGCTCCCTTTCTGGTAAATTCCCCCTCATCGGAAAATCCGTTTTGGGCATATTCAATGTGTCCTTATAGTTTCCCATAGGTGGGAATTCTAAT